>SPCO01000191.1 GCA_004525275.1 Thermomicrobiales bacterium
ATCCGCTCGATCCCGGCCTCGGCGAACCTTCGAACGCTTTCGCGCGCCTCGTCCGGGGTGCCGGCGACCCAGCGCGTGATCCGCTCCTCGAGCCATGCCGCGTCGTCGCCATCCGGGTTGACGATCTGGCCGACCGCAGCCATCCGCCCGGCGACCTCCGCTTCGGTTCGGCCGATCAGCACGCCCGCCATCGTCGATCGAGCCAGCGTCGCGGGATCACGACCGATGGCGTTGCATGCAGCGTCAAGCGCCACGGCGACCCTGCGGGCCTTGACCGCATCCGAAGAACTCAGGTTGAACTCGTCGGCGTAGCGGGCCGCGAGCCGGTACGACCTCGGCGATCCCTGGCCGCCGACCAGGAGCCGTGGCCGTGCGCCGCCGATCTTGGTCCGGGGCCGGCCCGGGACGTCAACGGGTTTCGGATGGAACTCTGCGTGCTCGACTGAGATTTGACGTCCCTTGTACGACCAGCCATCCGGTTCGCCCCAGAGGCCGTGCAGGATGGCGAGTTGGTCTTCCATGAGATCGGCCCGATCTTCGATCGGCGGGAACGCCAACCCAAGCTGGCGGTGCTCCACCTCGTGCCACCCGGCACCGACACCGACCTCGATCCGGCCGCCACTCATCTCGTCGACCGTGGTCACGACCTTGGCGAACGTGCCCGGATGGCGAAATGTGACGGGCGAGACGAGAACCCCGAGTCCGATGCGGTCCGTGTCTCGGGCTAGCCCGGCGATCACGGTCCACGCATCGGTCGTGGCCCGACCGGCGGGACCGGGGAAGCTCGTGAAATGGTCCGCGCGGAACAGGGCCTCGAGACCGTTCGCTTCCGCCCGCTTGGCGATCGCGACGTGGTCGCCATAGCTGAGCCCCATCTGCGCTTCCAGCATCAGAGCGAAACGCACTGGCTCCTCCATCTAGAGTCGAATATCCGGCTTGACGAGATCGTTACGGTACGTATGATAGTCCGCGTTATGCCAACTATGTCGAAGTCGACCCCGAAGGCGGCGATCATCGCCGACGTCAAGGCGTCGCTGGGCGAACTCAGATGCCTGGGAAGCGAGCGCCTCGTGCGGCTCGGTATCAGCATGACCCAATTGCACGTGATGCACATGCTGGAGCGCCACGGTGAACTGCCGATGAGTCGGCTGGCCGAGATGCTCGACATCTCGATGTCCGCCGTGACCGGCCTCGTTGATCGTATGGAGGAACGTGGGTTCGTCGAACGTGTCCGCGTCCCGGAGGATCGCCGGATCGTATTGGCGCGGGTCACGGCAAGTGGGCGACAGATGCTCGACGGTGTCGAACTCGTCCGGACGGAACTGATCGAGCGCGTCCTCGACGAACTCGATCCGAGCCAGATGGCCGCGGTCGCCTCGGCCGTGACCAGCATCCGGACAGCCCTTCAAGCAGCCTCGACCGATCCCGGATCCGGGATCGGGCACACACACGAACATCTTCGGAGGGATTGACCAGAAATGGAAGCCTTCCCGGCTGATACGGCCGGACGCACACCGACACTTGAGGAGGATCCGGCTCTCGGCCTTGGCCACCGAGAGAAGATGGAGATCCTCTTCGCCGTCCTGCTCGGGATCTTCCTGGTCGCCCTCGACCAGACCATCGTTACGCCCGCGCTTCCGACGATCGTCACCGACCTGTCGGGCAACGAGTATTACGTCTGGGTCGTCACGATCTATCTGTTGACCAGCACGATCAGCGTCCCGTTCTGGGGGAAACTCTCGGACCTATACGGGCGGAAGCCGATCTTCATGATCGGGATCGTCATCTTCCTGATCGGCTCGGCGTTGTCCGGCCTCAGCCAGAACATGGCTACGCTCATCCTGTTCCGGGGTATCCAGGGTATCGGTGCCGGGTCACTCTTCCCGGTCGCCCTCGCGGTCATCGGTGACCTGTTCAGCCCGAAAGAGCGCGGCAAATATCAAGGTCTGTTCGGGGCGGTCTTCGGCATTGCCTTCATCATCGGTCCCCTGGTCGGTGGCTTTCTGACCGAACAGATCAGTTGGCATTGGATCTTCTACGTCAACATCCCGATCGGCCTCGTCTCCCTGTACTTCATCGCGCGGCTGCTGCCGACGGTCAAGACCGAGCGGGCGACCAGAAACTTCGACATTCTCGGGGGGGCCATCTTCGCGGTCTCGATCACCCTCCTCCTCGTCGGCTTGACCAACAAACAGACGAACGACTGGACGGACCCGGCGGTCGGCGGCCTGATCTTCGCGTCGCTCATCGGGATCGTCGCGTTCATTTTCGCGGAGTCGCGAGCCAAGGAGCCGATCATCCCGCTCGAGCTCTTCCGGATCAGGACGTACGCCAGTTCGATGGTCGCGACATTCTTCGCGAGCTTCGCCTTCTTCGGGGTCGTGGTGTTCCTGCCCCGCTATTTCCAGTTCGTCCAGGGCTACTCGCCGACCGCGTCGGGGCTGGCGATCCTGCCCCTGATGGTCGGACTGATCTTCAGCTCCATCCTGTCCGGGCTCTTCGTTTCGCGTACCGGGCGATACAAGTGGCTCACCGTGGGGGCCATCGCGTTGATGGCCATCTCGATGGCCCTCATGACCCAACTGACCGCCCAAACGGAGACGGCGGTGCTGTGGTCCTGGATGTTCCTGGCCGGCCTCGGGGTGGGCCCCACGTTCGCGGTGTTCACGATCATCATCCAGAACGCCGTGCCGTTCCGGCAGCTTGGCGTCGCGACCTCGAACCTCACTTTCTTCCGGCAGATCGGTGGATCGATTTCGCTGGCGGTCGCCGGGACCGTTTTCGGGACGACATTCATCGAGCGAGTCGCGCCCCAGCTCGCCAAGGCCGGCGTGCCGCCTGAGATCGTGAGTGGTTTTGGCCAGGCGACTGCGAGCGGTCAGTTGGACTTCAACAACCTGACCGGTGTCGGCGACCTCGGGGCAGGGATCCTCGCCGCCTTACCGGCCCAGCTCGTGTCAGTGGTCCAGCCGTTCATCACGAATATCGTGACCGGCGTCCACGATGCATTCGCGCTGGCGGTCGCACAGACGTTCTGGATCGCGGTGGGCGCGGCCGTCATCGCCGCGCTTGCGGCCTCGGCAATGCGCGAGATCCCGCTGCGGAGTTCGGCCGGCGCAACCCGAGAGGCAGCGCCACGGATCGACGCGGTCGCAGCGGGGACGGATGGGGTCGCAGCGGCGACGGATGGGGTCGCAGCGGCGACGGATGGGGTCGCAACGGCTACGGACTGAGCCTCGTCCCGGGTCCACGAACGGCCTCGATGGACCCCGCCGGGGCCGGCGGCGAGCTGCGATGTAGGATTGGCGCCCATGACTCCCCGAGCGGCCGCGTTCCCCGAGGCCCTGCAGGCGACGGGGACTGCGACCGCCCCCTTCGACCTGGTCGTCGACCTCTCCGACCTGCCGCCGGGCGCCCTCCGACGAGTGACCCGCGGCGACAGGGACATCCTGTTGGCCCATACGCCTGATGGGATCCTGGCC
>SPCO01000079.1 GCA_004525275.1 Thermomicrobiales bacterium
CACGTCGTTCATCCGCCGCGAGCCGGTCGGGGTGGTGGCGTCGATCGCACCCTGGAACTACCCGATCATGATGGCCGGCTGGAAGATCGGACCGGCATTGGCTGCGGGCAACACGGTCATCCTCAAGCCCTCCGCCCGGACGCCATTGACGGCCCTCGTCCTAGCCGAGATCGCGTCGGAGATCCTCCCTCCGGGCGTACTCAATGTCATCACTGGCACGGGCGCCGGGATCGGCGACCATCTCGTCGGACATCCGAAGGTCGGGATGATCTCGGTCACCGGTGACACCGACACGGGCAAGCACATCGCGCGGGTCGCCGCCGAGAGGGTCAAGCGGCTCCACCTGGAGCTCGGCGGCAAGGCGCCGGTCATCATCTTCGATGACGCAGACTCCGCTTCGGTCGCGGAGCAGATCAAGCTCTGGGGCTACTGGAACGCAGGCCAGGACTGCACCGCGGCGACACGGGTCATCGCCGGGCCCAAGATCTATGACAACTTTGTTGCCGACCTGACTCGTGAGGCTGCGTCCATCAAATGGGGAGACCCGGCTGAAGACGACGACCTCGAGATGGGGTCGCTCATCGCGAAGAGCCAGGCAGACAAGGTCGAGGGCATGGTCGATCGAGCTCGCGGCGGCGCCGAGGTGACCACCGGTGGCGTTCGCCCCGATCGTCCGGGCGCGTTCTACGAGCCGACCGTCATCGCGGCCCCGGATCAGCACAGCGAGATCGTCCAGGACGAGGTCTTCGGCCCGGTCGTGACCGTCCAGCGCTTCAGCGACGAGGAGCAGGCCATCGCCTGGGCCAACGACGTTCGGTTTGGTTTGGCGGCGTCCGTCTGGACCGCCGATGCCGGACGCGGGATGCGCGTTGCCAAGGCGATCCAGTTCGGAACCGTCTGGATCAACGACCACTTCATGCTCGTTTCGGAGATGCCCCACGGCGGCTTCAAGGAATCGGGCTACGGTAAGGACCAGAGCATGTACGCGGTCGAGGACTACACGGTCGTCAAGCACGTGATGCTCAAGATCTAAGTCAGAGTGCCGCCCGAACTTCACCGATCCGGCTGATCGATTCGATATCGAACGGCGCGCGAAACACGAAGATCACCTCGCTGACGCCGACCCGCTGATACGCGTCGATAACAGCCGCGACATCCTGGACCGGGCCACCCACGGTCAGGCCACCTTCCGTGGCGCCCGAACCGACCCGACTTTCCAGGCCGTGGGCGCGACTGACCTCAAGCCAGGCCGTCCGCGCGTCGATCGCCGTGTCCCGGATCACGCCATGGATCGTGACCGTACGTTCGATCGCCTCGAACGGCCGGCCGACCTCCGCGCAGCGTTCTCGGAGGATCTCGCTGGTCGCCGCGATCCGGTCGGGCGTGCCGTAGCCGTTCCAGATATCGGCATATCTGGCCGTCGTTCGAAGGGTCTTGGTCGGGCCAGAGCCGCCGATGAGGATCGGCAGCCGCGCCTGGACCGGTCGCGGCGAACAGATCGCATCGCGCATCCGGTAGTTCGGGCCATCGTGCGTGACCGACTCGCCGTCGACCAGCCGACGGATGATGCTGACTGCCTCGTCAAGGCGATCGAGGCGCTCGCCGAAGCTCGATCCGAAGTCGATGCCGAAGGCCTCGTGCTCGCGCTCGAACCAGCCGCCTCCGATCCCGAGCACGGCCCGACCGCCGGACAAATGGTCGAGGGTCGTGGCGAGTTTGGCCGTGTGGCCAGGGTTTCTGAACGTGTTGGCACCAACGAGGAGACCCACCTGGAGCCGGTCGATGAGGACGGCGAGCGCGGCAAGCGTGGCCCATCCCTCGAGCTTGGGATCTGTGGGATCGCCCTCATCGGCGAGCAAGTGATCGTCGATCCAGAGCGAGTCCCAGCCGGCTGCCTCGACCGTCCGACAGGCGGTCAACAGGTCCGACCAGCTCGTTCGGTTGATCCAGAATGCTGCCCCGAAGCGCATCGTCACCGCGCTATCGTATGGCCGTGAGCGCATCTCGGTCCGATCAGAGCGCGCTACCGCCACTGGATCGGCTCCAGCCTGCTGTCCTCACCTGGTACGCCGCTCGGGCGCGGGCCCTCCCGTTTCGGGGCACGACCGACCCGTACGCCATCCTCGTCTCGGAGACGATGGCCCAGCAGACCCAGGCGGCCCGGGCAGGAGAGGCCTGGACAAGGTTCATGGATCGTTTTCCCACGGTCCAGACCCTGGCTGGCGCCCCGATCGCCGGTGTCCTCCGCGAGTGGCAGGGCTTGGGCTACAACCGCCGGGCCCTGAACCTTTGGCGTGCGGCCGGCCGGATCGTCAGCGAGTTCGATGGGCGAGTGCCGTCCGACCTCGTCGCCCTTGAGTCGTTGCCGGGCGTCGGTCCGTACACCGCACGCGCGGTCGCGGCGATCGCATTCGGCTCGCCGGTCGGAGCCGTCGATACGAATGTCCGACGGGTGCTTGGGCGGATGCTGGTCGGGGAGGTCGGCATCCTCACGCCGGCCGAACTCCAGCGCCGGGCCGACTCGCTCGTTCCGGTGACCCAGCCGGGCCGCTGGACGCATGCCTTGATGGATCTTGGCGCGGCTGTGTGCAAGCCTCGGCGGCCGGACTGTGCCTCGTGTCCGGTCGCGTCCTGGTGCGCGTACGTCACGCCGACGCCTGGGCATGCGCCGATCGCTCGACGGACCGCGGCCGCCCGGCCAGCGAAACCTCCTTTCCACACGACATCGAGATGGCTCCGTGGTCGGATCATCGATCGCCTGCGCGAGGCGCCGGATCGTGGCTGGGTCGCGCTCGATCCGCCGTTCGGGGGGCACAACGAGAATGCGCTGGCGACGGCCGTGTGGGCGCTTGCCAGGGATGGCCTCCTGGAGGTCGAAGAAGGCGCGCCTCGAGGGCAGTCCATTCGAGCCCGACTGCCGATCGGGTGACCCACGTTCGGGTCGGCTACGCTTCTGAGGCGATGCCAGCTCACGCGCACTCCAAGCCACCGACCCGCCCGGATCCGGGAGAGTCCCTGCCGGCTGACGATCCAGCGATCTTCGAGATGGATCTGCGCGGTCTGCGCCAGCGCTGGGCAACGCGCGCGGCCCTCCCGCCCATCTCCGCCGAGACCATGACCGGGGCCGACCGACGGGCCCAGGCCCTCGGCTACCCGGAGCTGCGTCTGATGGAACACGCGGGGACAGCCGTCGCAGCGGCGGTCAAGGCCCTCGCGACCGACCTCGGTCGATGGGGAACCGGCCCGATGGTGGTCCTGTGCGGCCCTGGCAACAACGGCGGCGACGGTTACGTAGCGGCTCGTCGATTGGCGCTGGCGGGCGCGTCGGTCATCGTGGCCGTTGTCTCATCGGATCCCCGACCTCGGGGTGTCTCCGCCGCCCGAAACTGGGATCGGATCGCATCGGACACCGGGATCGTCAAGGCCCACCTCTCGGTTGCCCGGGATGTGTCGATCTTCGGCCAAGGCGTGGCCAAGGCGGCGGTCATCGTGGACGGACTGCTCGGCACGGGTGTCACCGGCGGGCTGCGCGAGCCGATCCGATCCGCGGTGGAGGTCATCGCCAGCGCACGCGCCGCGGGTGTTCCCATCGTCTCCATCGATACCCCGACGGCCGTCGACCTATCGAGCGGTGAACCCTCCGACCCCGCGGTCCAGGCTGACCTCACGGTCACCTTCCACCGACCCAAGACCGGATTGTTGACCAAGCGCGGGGCGGCGCATGCGGGGCGTGTCCTGGTGGCCCCGATCGGGATCCCACAAGAGGCCGACCGTGCCTGAGTCGGATTCGGGCCGGCAGCCGGGCTGGCGCGAGGTCTTCGCGGTCGCGGCTGTCGCCGTTGCCGTGGTTCTCGGAGCGGCGATCCTGACCAGTCTGCTGCCGACCGGCTTCCAGGAATTCGTGTTCCACACGCCGATCGCCATCCTGGTCCTCATCGTGGGGACCGGTTGGTTGCTCTGGCGGATCTCACGACGTCCGCCGGGCGCCCCCGATTCGTCGGACCGATGATCGAACCGTCACCGAACACTGCCGCCTTGGACACGCCTCCGGCACGTCGCGCCGCCGCCCTTGAAACCCTCGCCCGAGAGACATGGGATGTGGTAGTCGTGGGCGGTGGCATCGTCGGAGCTGGGGCCCTTCTCGACGCTGCATCGCGTGGGATGCGCGCTGCGCTGATCGAGCAGGACGACATCGCGGCAGGTACCTCGTCACGTTCGTCGCGCATGATCCATGGCGGGTTTCGGTACCTCGAGCAGCTTCGTTTCGGTCTGGTCCGCGAGGCGCTGGCCGAACGCTCCCGATTGCTGACGCTGGCCCCGCACCTGGTCCGTCTCGAGTCCCTGTTGTTCCCGATCTATGGCATCCCGTATGTCTCCAAGGCGTACTACGACGCGGGCCTCACCCTGTACGACATCCTGGGCGCGCGACACGACGGCGGCTGGCACCAGCGAGTCTCCAAATCGGGGGCGCTCGATCTCGCCCCCGCGCTCCGTCAGGATGGGCTGCACGGCGGTCTCGTGTACCACGACGCGGTCGAGGATGATGCCC
Organism: Thermomicrobiales bacterium; assembly: GCA_004525275.1. Lineage (GTDB taxonomy): Bacteria > Chloroflexota > Limnocylindria > Limnocylindrales > CSP1-4 > SPCO01. The sequence continues at coordinate 4,550 of SPCO01000079.1, forward strand.
GCTACACGCTGGCGGTGGTCCGAACGGCGATGGCGGCCGGGTCCACCGCCGTGACCCGGGTTCGTGCGACCGGCCTGTTGCGCGACTCGATGGCCGGCGCCGAGCGGATCCTCATGGCCGAGGACCTCACCAGCGGCGGATCGTTCGAGATCCGGACCAGGGCCATCGTGGACGCGACGGGCGTCTGGGCGGCCGAGGCGGACCATCCGTTCCGATCGGCCTCGCTTCGGATCCTGCCCAGCCGTGGTGCCCACCTCGTCGTCCCGCACGATCGGATACCAAACAAAGTCGGCTTGGCCATCCGGGTCCCGGGAAAGGTCGTCTTCCTCGTTCCGTGGATCGACTATTGGCTGATCGGCACGACCGATGCCCCATTCGATGGTCCCGCGGATCGACCATCGGCGGCGGGTTGGGAAGTCGATCAGCTACTCGACACGGTCAATGCCACGATGGACGTCAACCTGACCCGGCCCGACGTCGTTGGGACGTACGCGGGGCTGCGTCCGTTGATCGCTCCATCGGACGGCTCAACCGTCAAGGCCTCGCGTGAGCATCGGGTGACCGTCGAAGAGAGCGGCGTCGTCCGCGTCGGCGGCGGCAAGTACACGACCTACCGGGTCATGGCCCGCGACGCCATCGATGCGGTTCTTGGGCGCGACGGATCGAAGCGCCGTCCGAGCGATACAGCCGACCGCCGACTCATCGGTGCGGCAGACCCGGCCGTACTGGAGCGGATCGCCGCCGAACTGGCCACCATCCCGGCGATCGGAGGTCTCGTCCCGGGGACCGCGAGCTCGCTGGTGGCCCGATACGGAACGGAGGCCCCGGCGGTCGTCGCGCTTGGTGCCGACCTGGACCTGCTCCGCCCGCTCGCGCCAGACCGTCCGTTCCTGGAAGCGGAGGTCTCCTGGGCGGCTCGACACGAACTCGCAGCATCGGTGGACGACGTACTGGCTCGACGGACCCGGTTGGCCCAGGAATCACGGGATCGGGGTGCCGGGATCGCGCCCCGGGTTGCCGCGATCCTTGGAGCTGATCTTGGTTGGGGTGACGCGCGCCAGGCGCTCGAGGTCGAGACGTACCTCGCGAGCGCTGACCGCGAATACTCCGTCACCGCCGCCGACTGAACGCGCTCCGCACCGAGCGCCAACGTCATCGAGCCGTCACCGGGCTTCGGCATCATCTATGCCATGGAAGTCCTCGATGACCTGCAACGGTCCCTATTCGACGCCCTGTACACCTACCGCATCCCGGTCGCCGTCGGGTCGATCATCGCGGGTGCTCTCCTCTTGGTCGTCGCCTGGCGGTTCGGATGGCTTGAGAAGGCACGGCGGCATCCCGCCCGGACTGGAGCGCTTCTCGTCTTGCTATTGGCGATCGGGCTACCCCTTGGCTACTACACGGCTTCACCGCTCTTCATCCGGACAGAACTGATCGAGCCGGATCCACTCGTCGAAGTGGTCGTGCCGCCGGGTTCGGCGGCGAGTGCTGCTCCCTCGCGCGCGCCAGACCCGACCGGCTTGGCCGATCCATCGGCCCAGGCCACCGAGTCGTCATCGACGCCGACGTCCGAGCCCAGCGCGGCGCCGACGTCCTTCGCGCCGCGGCTTGTGTCCACCGGCGAGTTCGAGGGAACCGACGAGTTCCATTTCGGCAGCGGGACAGCCTCGATCATCGAGACCGCCCCGGGTGAGTACCGCCTCCGGCTGGCTGACTTCTCGGTGCGCAACGGCCCGGACCTGTTCGTGTACCTGTCCCCATCCAAGGATGACTACACGAGGGACTCAGTCGAACTCGGCAGGCTCAAGGCGACGGATGGTTCGTTCAGTTACGCCTTGCCGCCAGGTGCGGATCCATCCGACTTCGGCAGCGCGCTCATCTGGTGCAAGCAGTTCTCGCATCTCTTCGCCTTCGCGCCGCTGAAGGGCGCCTGAGGGCAGCCCCCGGCGCGGGCGGCCGGCGCGGGCGGCCGGTGTCCGGTGTCCGGTGTCCGGTGTCCGGTGTCCGGTGTCCGGTGTCCGGCGTCCGGCGTCCGGTGTCCGGTGCCCGGCGATTGACATGCGTGCTCGCTCGGAACGTGTGACCGGCGCCAGGATGACGCTCTGTTGCACCACGTCCTTGGGACCTGACCGGCGCCACGCGCCTCAAGTGACCGTTGACCCGCCAGCTTCCGCTGAATCCGGGTCCGGACGGGCCGACTCCTACTCCTTCGGGAGCGAATCAAGGCGTCTGGCGCCCAGATCGGCTGGCGAGCCCGTCTGTCAGGTCGCCCAACGGCTCG
>SPCO01000207.1 GCA_004525275.1 Thermomicrobiales bacterium
CCTCGGTGCCGTCCCGATCATGTCGTGTACTCACTGTTCTCGATGACGTAGGTCTCGGTGAGATCGCATCCGAATGCTTCACCTCGGCCACTGCCGAGACCCAGGTCCAGGCCGAAGACGACCTCGGGCGCGTTCATCGCTTCACTCGCCGCCGGGCGATCGAATTCGAGCGGGCCGCCCTGCGCGCCATCGAAGACGAGATGTCCGCTGATCGAGATCCGGAGCTTTGCGGGATCGAGTACGGCCGGGGTGCCGGCACGGACCTTCGCCTCCGCGGCGGGCAGGCCGGCTGCCTCCAGGACGGCTGCGCTGGCCAATCGGGCATTACCCGCGGCGCCCGCCACCCGGCCCCAGTTCGGGTCTCGACCGTGGGCCGCTGCCTTGACCAGGCTCGACGACACGACGATCCGTGCGACGGCGCGGGCCTCGGCATCGTCTCGAGCGCCGGTGACCGCGGCCGTGATCAGCGTGGTTGCGCCTTCGCCATCGGCCGCCTGCTGCCGGGCAAGATCCCGGGCGATCGCCTCGATCGCCGCCCCGAGACGCTGGGCGGTCTCGGATCCGGTCTCTGCGGTGGTGGCCCCGGACCCGCCCGACGCCAGGGCGAAGACCGTGTCGTTCGTGCTCGTGTCACCGTCGATCGACAGCTGGTCCCAGGTTCGGGCAGCCGCGGGACGGAGCAGGCTCCACAGCGTCTCGGGTGCCACCGCGGCATCGGTCAGCACGATCGAGAGCATCGTGGCCATCATCGGATGGATCATCCCGACGCCCTTGGCGATCCCGCAGATCGTGACCGTGACCGGTCGACCATCGGCATCCGGGAGTCCGATCGTCGTCGAGGCGACCTTGGTCACCGAATCGGTCGTGCGCAGCGCTTCGGCGGCGGCGAGCAGGCCGTCGTCGCTGGCGGCCAGGGTCGGGACCAGTTTGGCCAGACCGGCCTGGACGAGTCCGAGTGGCAGGCGCGTACCGATGATCCCGGTCGAGAGATGGAGCGTCCGCTCGATGGCGACCCCGGTGACGACCGAAAGCATCGATGCGATCTCGGCCTGATCGGCGTCGCCGGCAAGGCCCGTGGCGGCATTGGCGGAGCCACTGGTCGAGACGATCGCCTCGGCCCACCCGAAACCGGCCCGCGAGTCGCCGGACGTGGCCGCGAGATGAGCTTTGGACAGTCGTACGGGCGCGGCCGCGAACGTGTTCGGTGTGAAGACCGCGGCCGCGGCGGCCGGACCATTGGTCGTGGTCACGACCGCAAGGTCCGGCCTGCCCGAAGCCTTGATCCCGGCGGCCGATCCCCCGGCTCGGAAACCGAGGGGAATGGCGCTCCTCTGCTCGACACGGGGGAGGGCCGTTGTCGAGTCCGGGGTCGGGGAACGCGAAATGGTGGTCATGGTGAGAGTGGGAGCTGCTCGAGGCCGGCCGTTTCCGGAAGGCCGTGGACGAGGTTGAAGGCCTGGATCGCCTGACCGGCGGCGCCCTTGACGAGGTTGTCCTCGACACCGATGGCGAGGATCCGTCCGGTCCGTTCGTCGAGGCTGACGTGGATCCGGACGTGGTTGCTGGCGGTGACATCCTTGGTTGCCGGGGCGTTCGCCACCACCGTCACGAACGGCTCATCCTCGTAGGCCGTCGCGTAGAGCCGATCGAGCTCGGCCTGCGTGATCGGACGGGTCGGCCGCACGTGGCAGGCCGACAGGATGCCGCGGGTCATCGGGATCAGGTGGGGCAGGAAGTCGACGGCGATGATGCCTGGATTGGCACCCGGGTCGAGGCCCTCTCGCCCGGTGATCTCGGCCAGTTCCTGCTCGATCTCCGCGACGTGTCGATGACCGCCGATGCCGTAGGCCTTGACGCTCTCGTTGACCTCGCCGTACAGGAGTCCGGCCCTGGCCTCGCGACCGGCACCGGAGACGCCGCTCTTGGCATCGACCACCAAGTCGGCGATGAGACCCGCCCGGGCCAGGGGTGCGAGCGCCAGCAGGGTGGCCGTCGGGTAGCAGCCGGGCGCCCCCACGATCGCGATGTCGGCCGCGACCAGGGCGCTCAGCTCCGCTCGATGGAACTCGGGGAGCCCGTAGACGGCCAGCTCGAGGAGGTCGGGACGCGGGTGCTCGAACCCGTACCAGCGCGGATAGTCGCCCGGGTCGTGCAGTCGGAAGTCGGGACCCAGGTCGATGATCGCCGCGCCCCGCTCGATCAGCCCCGGGGCGAGGTCCGCCGCCGCTCCATGGGGGAGCGCCATGAAGACCGCGTCGACGTCGTCGGGCAGTTCGGCGTGAATGTCGAGATCGAGCGTGGCCAGGTGTTGGTGGACGCCGCCGATCGGGTCGTGGTCGCGGCCGCGCCCCGTCAGGCCGACGAGATCGACATTGGGGTGTCGCGCCAGGAGCCGGACCAGCTCGCCCCCGACATATCCCGTCGCACCGATGATCCCGACCCGGACGCGCCGAGGCCTGCCCGAGGGGTCGATGCCGCGGTGGCTTCGTGAGGTGAGAGTCGTCGACATTGCTGGATGACTATACACTCGTCATGCATAGTCATGCAATGCCGCGGGTCGTTACTGCGCCGCCGGCTCACAGATGAATTCGAACGATCCCGACGCCAGCTTGTTCGTGGTGAGCGAATAGAAGGTCCCGCTGCCTTTGATGGTCTGCGCGTCGATGTCGAGCTCGACGACGAGGTCGTGGACCTCCGGACTTCGCTCGCCGGCGATCCAGAACAGGGAGCTGTCGCCAGGCCCGGTTACCTCGGAACCGAACGTGCCGTCCTGCCCAAGCTTTGCAGAGAAGCGAAGGTCGTCGTTGCCGTCAAGGCTTCCCCATGCGGTGCCCCATGTGGGATATGTGCCATCCGCCTCGGAGAGGAAGCACTGTCCGGTCGTCATCGGCAACG
>SPCO01000140.1 GCA_004525275.1 Thermomicrobiales bacterium
CATGAACATCAGCTCTGCCGATTCGGCGGAAAGGAATCTGGTTCGATGATCGAGATCAAGCACGCGACCGACGACACGTTCAAGGAGCTCGTCCTCGAGAATCCAAGACCGGTCGTCGTCGATTTCTGGGCGGCCTGGTGCGGGCCTTGCCGGATGGTCGCGCCGGAGCTGGAGAAGCTTGCCGAGAAATACGAGGGTCAGGTGGACGTCGTCAAGGTCGATGTCGATGCGAACCCAGGCCTTTCACAGGCGTTCGGGATCATGTCGATCCCGACCATCGCGTACTTCAAGACCGGCGAGCAGCCACGCGGCGTTACGGGTTTCCGCAACGTCGAGCAGCTGGAAGAGGCGTTTGCGCTCTCCCCGGCCGCGCCTTCGCAGGCATGACCGAACCCACGGCACTCCCGACTCCGGACGTCATCACCGTGTACGGCGCTGACTGGTGTTGGGACTGTCTGCGAGCAAAGCGGCACCTCGACGATTCGGGCGTCGCCTATCGCTACGTCGATCTGGGGCGGGATCGAGCGGCTCAAAGACTCGTGAGCGACGCGGGCTACCGGGCCATACCGGTGGTCGTCGGGACGGCCGGACAGGTGCTCGTCGAACCTTCGAACGCCGAGCTCGACGACCTGCTGCTCGCAGCTTCCTGACCGACCCGATCCTCATCCGTGGGTCCTGGAGCCCGCCCGGGATCCTCCGAGGCTTCCGAGCAAGATTTGCGCGCGACATACGCTGGGCCAGGGCGGCAAGCCTTGTGTCCCCTGTCATGCCTCCCATGCTTGGATCGGGCGTTCCGAACCTATAAGGCGTCGGTCGCCGGCCAGATTGAGCTCGGCCGATCGGCTCCGGAGCTGGCGCCGGCCTCAAGACCGCACTTGCCGACCCGCTTCCGCAAGGGGTAAGACGGTCACGCATATGGGGGCGCTACCGACTGGGACGCTCGGTGGCGGTAGCCGATCGAGCACTAAATCCCTCCTAGGCACCGCAATCGGCAGTATCTCCAGGCGTCACCCGCATGACCGGTCGGATCACGGTCGCGGTCGGCCCCCGTAGCCGACGGGAACGTCGATGCACGGCTCGACCCGATACGAGGCACGGGTCGCATCAAGTTGCCCGTTTTCGAGTCGACGGATGTATACGGGCCGTTCACAGATCAGCGCCGCGATTCGAGCTTCGCGAGTGCCCCAGCCCGAAGCCATACGTTCGAACGGGCAGCGCGCCGTGGTACGAGTGGAGGGCCCCAGGGGACCATCGGACCGGGCCACACGAGCGACGATCGCGCGCACAATCACCGGAAGGTGAACGACTCGTGCGGCTGACCTCAAGGGCCATCCTTGTCCTCGGCGCTCTGCTCGGCATCATCGTCGTCTGGTCGTCCGATCAGATCGTGCCGGCAGCCTCGCTCTATCAGGCGCAGATGCGCATCTGGTTGTTTGCGCGCGCAGCCGGGATCACCGCCTACCTGATCCTGACGTTCGTGATCGCGATCGGGCTGGTGCTCAGCCATCCGGTCAACAAGTCGACCTGGAGGCTATCCAAGCGGATCTTCCCGTGGCACGAGAACCTGCTTATCTTCACGATCGCCTTTACGGCGGTGCACATCGTGGCGATCATCCTGGATCCATACGCCGGCGTCGGGGTCTTCGGGACCTTCATCCCGGGTCTGTCCAGTTTTCGGAGCGTGCCGGTCGCCCTCGGGACGCTGGCCCTGTACGGATTGCTCCTCACCGGAATCACGGCGCGCTACACGAAACTCCTCCCGCCCGGGATGTGGCTCAAGATCCACCGCCTGAGCATCATCGTGTGGGGTCTGAGTTGGACCCACGGGCTGCTGGCTGGCACCGATGCCGGCGGGTTCGCGCCGCTCTACGTTTCCACCGGCTTGGTGATGCTTGGTGCCGCGGCCTACCGCTACTGGGTCGGCAAGCAGGGCCGACCGACGTTCGCCACGAGTCTGCCGACTGATGCACGCGACCGAGCTCTTGCGGTCAAGGCGCGGACGGGCCAGCGCGTCACCGAACCCTCGGAGGCCGGCTCATGAACCGGCGGGTTCGACGAAGCGTCGTCGTGCTCGGGGTCGCGGCCAGCCTGCTCCTGGGCCTGACATCGATTCGCGTAGCCGCCGACCTCGCCGCCGCCGCAGCCCCGCCACCGGCTCCACCGATCTCGCTCCAGACGCTCAAGGATCAGCTCACGGCTGAGCAGGATCGGGCCGCAGGACTGCAACAGCAGCTCGAGGACCTGCTTGACGTGACGGACCAGCTCACCGCCGTTCTCGATGCTACCCAGGTGCAGGTCGCCGATGACGGGCTGACGGCGGCCGAGCTGCAGGATCGGCTCAAGGCTGCCAAGTCCAAACTGGCCGTCGTCAATGGCTTGCTCGAGAAGGCCAAGGCCCGACTGGCTGCCCTCGGGGCGGCGACTGCCGGACTCTCGGCCGGCGGCGGATCATCGGGCAAAGGCGGCGGAGGCGGCGGAGGATCTGCTGCAGCCACGGCGACGCCGAAGCCACCAGCGACGGGCTTCAGTCTCTCGCTGACCCTGGCCGGCGGCGGCGTCAAGGCCACCTGGTCGACCTGCTCCGTCAGCAACTTCTACGGCTACGCGTTGGTCCGCTCGACCGATCGCGAGATCCACTACCCGCCCGAAGACAAAGACACGCTCGTGACCCAGATCTCCTCGAACGGAACCACCACGTACACGGATGGGGCCGCCCCGTCCGGCACGCCCACGTATCGGCTCTACTGCCTGACCCGGGCCGGCGGGGAGACCCGCGTCGGGACGACGACCTCGTCCGTCCAGATCACCGTGCCGTGAGGGATGTCCATGTCAGCTGAACGATCGCGCCCGGCCGCATCGGACCCGAAACGTCCGTACCACGTCGGTGTTGCCATAGGCCTGACCACGGGCGTGTACGCCATCAGCCTCCTGGCGACGACCTCCATGCAGATCACCGAAGATCGGGCGTTGATCGAGGACCGGGCGCCCGTCCGAGCGGCGATCGAGACCCTGGATCAGCATCATGATCTGCAGGAGGCGCGTCTGCTCCAGGCAAGGCTCAGATATCAGGATGGGACAGACGGATACATCGCGCTCTCGGACCGATTGGCGACCCTCGAAGCCCGCCTTGCGAAAGTCGGCAAGCGAGTCGGGCGTGTCGAGCGTCTGAGTGAGGCCCTCCCGGGCAGTCTGTCGCTTGGGCCGATGCCCCAGCTGAGCGGTCGAACCGGTGGTACGACGAGCGGCGGCCACACGTCGGTCAAACTCCCGCCGCCGCCCGCCCCGAAATCGACGCCGCCCCCGACAAGCGGCGGGACGGGCGGCTCGGGCAAGCCCTGATCGTGGGCTGCGGCAATAGCCCTGATCGTGGGTGAGGCCAGCCCTGCCCGACGGGCCCCGAACAGACCAGCCATCATGGCTGACATGCCCCAGGACCCAGGCCAAGATCGCGCAGCGAGCCGGTCGGTCGACGAACAGATCTTCGAGGGTCGGGCGCTCGGTTCCAAGCTTCGTCTGACGCTGACCAACGTTCCGCGGGCTGAGGCTGAGATCGGCTGGCGATCCGTCGTCGACGAGTTCGACGCCGTCGACCGCTCTATGTCCGCCTACCGTGACGACAGCGATGTGCTCCAGCTCAACGGCCGTGCCGGACAGCTTGAAGCGACCCCGGTCGATCGGCGGTTGTACGCCGCGGTCGCAATGGCTGATCGAGCGTGGTGCCAGACTGGCGGCCGATTCGACAGTCGCATCCTGTCCGTCCTGCAGGTGCTTGGAAGGCCCGGCATCCAGCCGGTGCGGATCCCGACCCAGGAGACCTGGCCGACTCCATCAGGGATCCAGAGAGATCCGCGTCGATCCGCGATCGCCATCTCGACGTCGATCGATCTTGGTGGGATCGGCAAAGGCCTGGCCTTGCGCTGGGCGCTGGACCGCCTGGCGGGAACCCTTGACCCGATCGGCCGCGGCGGCCTGATCGAGGCTGGCGGCGACCTCGTAGGTCGCGGACCGGGGCCGACCGGTCAGGAATGGCTGATCGGGATCGACGATCCGGACGGGGGCTCGGATCCTGTGGCCGTTGTCGGGCTGGCATCGGGTGGCCTGTGCACGTCGTCGATCGAGGTCTCGTCCTGGACGGGACCGGATGGCGAGTCGGTCCACCATCTCATCGATCCCAGAACCGGCCGGCCCGGGGGTCACGGCCTTAAGTCAGTCACGGTGGCTACGGCCGATCCGGTATGGGCCGAGATCTGGAGCAAGGCCCTGTTCCTCGCCGGGCCAGAGGAGATCGGGCCGGAGGCTCGCCGTCGAGACCTCGCTGCGTGGTGGATCTACGAGGACGGAGCGCTCGAGATGACCCCGGCGGCACGCCAGCGCCTGCGCTGGCCCTGATCGCCCGGACGCGAGCCGGATGAGCACGTTGGGTCCTGGAGCAAGGTTGCATGCGACCCACGCTGGGCTAGGGCGGCTGGCCTTGCGTCCGCTGTGATGAATCCCATGCATAGAATCGGGCGTTCCGAACCGACAACGGGTTGGTTGCGGATCGGATCGAGCTCAGCGGAGAGGCTCCAGCGCTGGTAGCGGCCTCCAGGCCTCGCTTGCTGGCCTGCTTCCGCATGGGATAAGACGGCGACGCATATCGGGGGCTATACCGACCGGGATGCTGGGTGCCACTAGCCGAGCAAGCGTCACTTCCTCCCAAGCACCGCATTCGCCGCCGCGAGGACGCCAAACTCGTGCCTACGTGGCCCGTCTCCGCCCGACGGTGTGGCGACGCCCCTCGATGAGACGCAGGATCAGCGGCGTGAAGATCAGCTGCATCGCAACGTCCATCTTCCCGCCCGGACAGACGAGGGTGTTGGGTCGCGACA
>SPCO01000129.1 GCA_004525275.1 Thermomicrobiales bacterium
ACCATGCTGCTGGGGAGCGGCGTCGGCTGCAGGTGGTCGTCGTTTGCGCGCTCGGCCTGTGGCTTCCCTTCGCCGCGCTCACGATCCTGGCGTTCCTCGCGGCGATGAGCTCACCCGAACTCGGCCAGGGCGACCTGTCGGGGATTGGCGCCCAATAGGCGACGAAGCGTATGCTTCAGCGACCTGCGGGAGGCACGGGAGCCGGGAGTTCCCACCAGCGCGGCGCCGCCATACGGTCGCCAAGATCGTCGCGCTGTGCCAATGGCGAGTCCGACCCGCCGGCGGGTACACATGCCCATGGAGGTTCTCATGCCGATGATCGCAGTCGCATTCCCGATCCTGCCCGGAAAGACCGCCGAGTGGCGGACCTGGATGGAGGAGTTGAACGGCTCGCGGCGCGAGGAGTTCGACGACTCCCGCAAACGGGCTGGCGTCCGCGAGCGAACGTTCCTGCAGTCGACCCCGATGGGCGATCTCGTGATCGTGACCCTTGAAGGCGACGACCCGGGGCGGGCGTTCGGGAAGATGATGAGCGCCGACGACGACTTCACAAGGTGGTTCACCGAGCGCGCCATGGCGGTCCATGGCGTTGACCTGGCGGTGCGGCCTACCGGTGCGCCATCCGAACTCGTCGTGGACACGGACCGGTCCTCCGTCCCGGCCTGACTCGATCGACGGTAGCGTAGAGGCGACCGTCAGACTCACCACTGCCCCGGCGCCCGGTCCCGGTCCCACGTCATGCGGCCAGGCCCCCGGGCCGACCGGGGACGTTGCATCCTTCCTCGCCATCCAGCCTCCTACGGCCGGTCAATTCCGGCATGCCCGACGACTGCCGAACGGCCTGTACGAATCGCGCCACCCGGCACTCACTGCGGCCTTCAGGCCGCCGTATGGTCTAGTCGGAGGTGATCGATGGGGATCGCCGAGCATATCGGTGCGCGGGCAACGCCGTCGGCCGTGTTCGAACCGCTCGAGATTGCCGAAGAGCGGTGTAAGGGCTGCGGCCTCTGCGTGGACGTCTGCCCGAAGCATGTCCTGGCCCTCGACACCTCGACCGTCAACCGGCTCGGCTATCACCCGGTTCGTCTGACTGACGCCAGCTTGTGCACGAGCTGCGCCTTCTGCGCACGCGTCTGTCCTGACGTCGTGTTCTCAGTGTTTGCACCCGTGAGAGGTGGTCGGCCATGACCGGTTCCCCCGAGTTGCTGGCCGCGCCAACGCCACTGGCGCAGCCGATCCATCCCGTTCTGATGAAGGGCAATGAGGCGATGGCCGAGGCGGCCATCCAGGCGGGCTGCGACGCCTACTTCGGTTACCCGATCACGCCCCAGGCCGAGATCCTCGAATGGATGGCCCGACGGATGCCCGAGCTCGGCCGAACGTTCGTGCAGGCCGAGAGCGAGCTCGGGGCGATCAACATGGCCCTTGGAGCCGCTTCGACCGGGGCGCGAGTCCTCGTCTCTTCGTCCGGACCGGGCATCAGCCTCATGGCGGAGGCGATGAGCTACATGGCCGGCTCCGAGCTGCCCATGGTGCTCATCAACGTCATGCGCGGCGGGCCGGGGCTGGGCAGTATCGGGCCGGCGCAATCCGACTACTTCCAGGCCACCAAAGGCCATGGCCACGGCGACTACCGGGTGCCCGTCCTCGCCCCGGCATCCATCGCCGAGGCGATGGCGCTCGTGGCCGATGCCTTCGAACTCGCTGAGCGGTACCGGACCCCGGTCATGATCCTCGCGGACGGCGTGATCGGCCAGATGATGGAGCCGGTGGATCCCACATATCGCACGCCGCCGCGCCGCTCCGCTGACTGGGCCCTCACCGGCGCGGATGACCGACCGCCACGTGCCGTCCGATCGCTGCAGCTCCAGCCGGAGGCCCTCGAAGCGCACGGCCGGCGGCTCCAGGCCAAGTTCGCGACCATCGCGGAATGCGAGGTGCGCTGGGCGGGTGAACAGCTCGAGGATGCCGAGATCGTGATCGTCGCCTATGGGACCTCGGCTCGGGTCGCCAGGACGGCGATCGAGCGCGCCCGGGAAGATGGGCTGCGGGTGGGCCTGTTCCGACCGATCACCCTGTGGCCGTTCCCATCGGCCGCGCTATCAGCCGTTGCGGCCGATCGTCGAGCGATCCTGGTCGTGGAGATGTCCTCGGGGCAGATGCTCGAGGACGTGCGCCTCGCTATCGACGGCGGCTTCCCGATCTTCTTCCATGGCCGCACCGGTGGGATGGTCCCGACGCCCGGCGACGTGGTCGAGGCCGCGCGGCAAGCCTGGGCCGCGACCGGACCCGACGATGAGCCCGACCCGTTGAGCCTGATCGAGCTTGGCGAACGGTCCAGTGTGGTGACGCGATGACCACGTCGACGCCCGACTCCCGACGACGCATCTACACCCGGCCGCAGACGCTGGTCGATCGATCCACGCACTTTTGCCCGGGCTGCGGCCACGGGATCATCCACCGCGTCGTCGCCGAGCAACTCGACGAGATGCACCTGACACCACGCACCGTCGGCGTCGCATCGGTCGGCTGCAGCGTGTTCCTGTACGACTATCTCGCGGTCGATGTCGTCGAATCGCCCCATGGCCGGGCCCCAGCGGTCGCGACCGGTGTCCGGCGTGTCCGGCCCGACGCCTTCGTCTTCACCTACCAGGGCGATGGCGACCTAGCCGCCATCGGGACGGCCGAGATCGTCCACGCCGCGGCGCGGGGCGAGCAGATCAGCGTGATCTTCGTCAACAACGGCATCTACGGGATGACCGGCGGCCAGTTGGCCCCGACCACGCCCTTGGGGGAACGAACCAGCTCAAGTCCGACCGGCCGCGACGCACGCCAGGCGGGCTATCCGATCCCGATCACCGAGATGCTGGCACTGCTGCCTGGAGTGGCCTACGCGGCGCGCGGTTCCATCGCCGATCCCGCCTGGATCGGCAAGACCAAAGCGATGCTCAAGCGCGCATTCGAGGCCCAGCTGGCCGGAGAAGGGTTCTCCATCGTCGAGATCCTCTCGACGTGCCCGGTCGGCTGGGGTCTGACGCCCGTTGAGTCGATGGAGCACGTGGCTCGCGACGTGGTGCAGACCTATCCGCTGGGCGTCCTGAAGGATCGCCCCCAGGCTCGAACCGCCAACGCTCCGGAGGGTTGACGATGCAGCACGCCACGATCTTCGGAGGATTCGGCGGCCAGGGCCTCCTGTTCGCCGGGCATCTGCTCGCCCAGGCGGCCGTCCTTGAAGGTCGCGACGTTTCGTGGATGCCCTCCTATGGACCCGAGATGCGCGGAGGCACCGCGTCGTGCACGGTGATCGTCGCCGATCACCCGATCGGCTCGCCCATCGTGGACGCGGCCGACAGCGTGGTGGCACTCAATCCGCCGTCGCTCGCGAAGTTCGAACCGATCCTCGTTCCGGGCGGATTGTTGGTCCTGAACGCTTCGCTCATCGAAGCCCAGCCGCAGCGCACCGATCGCGACGTCCTGGCCCTCCCCTGCACTGCGCTGGCTCGGATCTCAGGCGACGATCGCATGGTCAGCGTGGTTGCTCTCGGCGGGCTTGTCGGTCGCACCGGGATCGTCGGCGCGGACGCGGTCCGGCGTGCATTGAGCGACCTCATTGGCGTGAAACGACCCGACTTGATCGCCGCCGATCTGGCGGCCCTCGAGCACGGCCTCGAACAGGCGGGCGTCCTCCAGCGGGTGTGACCGTGGGCCGTCGAACGGCCATGGGGACTGGCTATGCATCCCCTTCCGCGCGGACGACAAGCACCGACGCTGCGCTGCCGTGGATCACGTTCCTGGCGACACTGCCGAGAAGGACGCGCGAGAGCCCGGTGAGACCGCGAGACCCGATGACGATGAGGTCCGCGCCATCCTCGGCGGCTGCGGCGATGATCTGGGTCGCGGGATCACCGGTCCGGATGAGGCTGTGAGCGTCGCGGCCGGCTTCATGCAAGCGCGCCGCGCTGGAGGTCGCCACACGATCCTGATCGGCCCTGGCGACCTCGAGGTCCTTCGCGTGAGCCTCGATGACCTGCCGGTACATGGTCGGTGCGATGCCCGTGTGCCACGGGCGAACCACGTCGGCCACGCTGACGACCTGGATGGGCAAACCCTCGAAGATGGACCAGTCGACGAGGAGCGCTTCCGCCGCAAGCGCTGGGCGTGAGCCATCTGAGGCGAACAGGATCCGACGCACGGCCGGCGTCCTGGCCACCAACACCGGGCATGCCGCGTGCTCGACGACTTCCGCCGAGACGGACCCGAGGACGAGCTCGGCGATCGTCCCTTGACCACGTGACCCGACGATCATGACGTCCGCACCAGACGTCGCTGCTTCCTCGACCAGGACGGTCGCCGGTCGACCACGCAGGATCGCCGACTCGAGTCGCAGACCGGGGCGCTCGGCCCGTTTGACGACATCTGCCTGTGCGGTCTCGTAGAGGGCGAGCGCCTGGGCTTCGACTTCGAGTGTCGCCTTGAGCGCACCAGAAGACCATGGGGTCACCATGATCATCGACGTCGGTTCGACCACGGTGACCACCCGGAGCGTCGAGTCGGACGGCCAGGCGAGCGCGTTTGCAAGCGCCACCGCATGCTGAGCGTCTGGAGAGCCGTCGTAGGCGAGTAGGCCGAGCATCAAGCGCACCTCCACCTTGATCTTGGCTGATGCGTGATCGGAATGCCCGGGCTGAACGTCACGATCCGCTCCGCCGGCCGGCCCTTTCCCGGGGTTGACTACGGCGTCGCCGAGGCCCCGGCCTGACCCCAGATCCGCGTGTCGGGCTCGAACGACGCCCATGCGAACCAGAAGAAGTCGCCGTGGAGGACCGGGGCGAGCTGGGTGCCGGCAAGCGGGCCCGTGAACGCTCGGCCCGTGATGGACCACATGGAGCCGGTCTCCATGTCGGTCATTGCGGCGTCCCCGTCGTTGGCGGGTCGAAACGTGAGCCGACGGCCGTCAACGACCGGCACGAACACGCCGGTCGCCCCGACGTCGCGGCCTCGGTCGATCTGGTCGATCTCGAGTGCCGACGTGGCGCCCGGCCTCCAGACGACGATGACCAGGGTTGGGCCTGATCCGACCTCGATCACGCCTTCGACCTCCAGCTCCGCGTACGGGATCGCGAGCGGT
>SPCO01000201.1 GCA_004525275.1 Thermomicrobiales bacterium
CCCTTCTCGTCGAGGCGGACCGGCGACGGGAACCCGCGGACGGCGAGCCGGCGCAGCAGGTCGTGGATCTGGTCAAGGGCCTGCAGGGCGGTCGTCGGGTCGTTGACGCCGGGAGAGAGGGCACGCTCCGCGATATCGACGATCTGGCGGAAGCCGAATGCCGCGTCCTGGGTCATCGTCCGCTCCCGCCCGATCTGGACGGCTCCGGCGAGGTGGCCAACAAGCGTCTCGTCCGGCGGGCCGTCCGCCCTGGACCAGAGCGCCAGCAGCGGCGCTCCCTGCGGCACGAAGTCGCCGATCTGGTGGAGGAGCGCGACGGTCAGCGTGTGCTCACCAGCGATCTCCATCAGTTGCTCCTCGTCCACGGAGATGAGGACACCCGGAGTGTGTTCCTGGATGGCGAGCTGGTCGGGGGCCCGCGCCGGGAGCCCGGGGATCGGCGACTCGGGCTCTTCGCCGATCCTCTCGGGGTACAGCCGGTCGATGGCCGCGCGGGTCTCGTCGCCCACGCTGCCCAGGACGCTGACCGCCCGCATCGCCTGGGCCATGTGGTGAATGTAGAACACGAATGCCCCGACCGACGCGACCAGCAGCAAGTACGCGACGGTCACCGTGATGGCCGGCACGAACGAGCTGCCGACGACAGGGGAGCGGACCTCTCGCAGGACCAGCAGCGAGTACAGGAACGTCGCCACGAACAGGCCCAGGACCGACTGGGTGGTCCGGTCCCGAAGGAAGGTGCGCATGACTCTCGGCGAGAGCTGGCCGCTGGCCAGCACGAGCACCAGCATCGTGACCGTGAAGACGAGCCCGGTGAACGAGAGCATGGCCGTGCCGATCGTGGCCAGCACGAGCCGGGCACTCTCGGGTCCACCGACGAACAGCACGCCGCTCAGGTAGCCGGGCATCGCCTGGTCGAGCAGGCGATCGACCGGGACGAGGACGAATGCCGCAATCGTGGCGCCGATGGCGAAGACGCTGGGGATGAACCACATCCGTGACCGCAGCCAGTCCAGCCGGGCCTGGATCCCGATGGACAGGGCGGATCGGCCGTTGTCGTCGTGAGTCATGGGCTGTCGAGCGTGAGCATACAGGTTGAAAGGTGCGGTCGAGGGCCTCGGCGGGCCGGTAAGCGGAGCGCGGGCGCGTCGAATGACCGACCGTCATGACGACGGGCGGCGCGGGTCGCAGACTGGCGAGCGGCCGGCACGTCCCCGTCGACCCAACAGGTGCGGTCCCCGAAGGGCGGCGAGATCGGGAGCGACGGGCCGCGTGTGCTCACTCGCTCGGCTCAGCGGCGACCGAGTCGAGGACATCCGAGAGCTCGTGCTTCGAGCGGGCAAGGTCAGCCTCCGGCCAGGTGTTCACCTGGATCCGACGTGTTCCGACACAGCGTGTGCTCCCTTCCGCTCGTCGCCCGTCAGGCGGCCTACGGTATCCGAGACGGTGCCGTCCGCTCGGAGCAGGCGGTATCGTGGGCGGGTCAGCGGGCCATTGGCAATGGCCGCCGCCGACGCGGTGAGGAAACTCGTACGCGGCACATCGGCAGTTGGGCTGCTGGCTCGCTCTCCCACCGTGGACAGAGCACATCTGATTGGCACCCAACCATGTCGCCCAAGCATTGCAGGGCAGACCGTGACCGGGCGGGTCCGGCTCTGCGATGCGCTCATAGCCGGTCGCCGATCCCGAGCTTCTTCTGACCTGCTGTTTGCGAATCACGAGGACCGACGGCCATCGGGCAAGGCCGTCTTCACCGTGATCCTGAAGGGCACATGATCCAGCGCCATCGCCCGCGCGGCGCGTCGCTTCGACGCTGTGCTACTGTCAAAATCTTACCCGGGCGGGAGTAGCTCAGTCGGCAGAGCGTCTGCTTCCCAAGCAGAAGGTCGCGGGTTCGAGACCCGTCTCCCGCTCCAGTTCCACGTCCTCTGTCTGAGGGTTGACTCGCCTTGTTGCCTGTCATACTGTGTATGACATGAAGCGATCGTCCGCTGTTCTGTCGGTTTCTGTCCCACCGGATTCTGCGCGGGAATTCGAGCGCTTGGCCGAACGGGAAGGGCGTAACAAGAGCGAGCTGTTCCGAGAGATGCTGGCCGTCTATCTCACGTACCAAGAAACACAGACATTCGAGTCACTGCAGCGATACGGGGCGTCCGCGGCCCGACGGGCCGGCGTCCAAGACGAGAGCGACGTCGAGCGTTTGATCCAGGAGTCGCGAGGGCAGTGAACGGAGGGGCTGCCATCCGTCCGAACCGGGCAACGTCATATCGCTCGTTCGGATGAAAGCCATCCTCGACACGAACGTCCTCATTTCGGCCTACGTGTTTCCCGGCGGCAAGCCGGAAACGGTCTACCGCCTGGCCCTGGAGGGGCGCCTCGAGATCGGGACATCGCTGCCCCTGCTCGCCGAGTTCGGCCGCGTTCTCGGCCTGAAGTTCGGCTGGACCCCTGATCGAGTCGAGGCGGCCGTCGTCCAGATGACCCGAATCGCCTCGGTGGTCGAGCCAGCTGAGACGGTTCAGGTGGTCACGGCAGATCCGGCAGATGACCGTGTTCTCGAGGCAGCCAGCGCCTATGGCGCAGACGTGATCGTCAGCGGCGATCGGCACCTCCTGGACATCGGGACGTGGAGCGACATCGAGATCATCTCGCCCGCGGAGTTCATCGCCCGATGGAGTTCCTGAGCGCGCGGGCGACCTCGGCGCGCGGGCGATCCCGAGAAAGGCCAGTGGCTACGGCTCGTTGCACGCCCGTCCACCCCATTCGCTCGGCCGGGGTTGCGTCTGGCAGCCGGGAAGGTTGGGGATTACGCCTGGTGGGTCTCGCCCGACACCCAGACCCGCGCCGTGGTCCGGGTCGTGAACCCGAGACTCTCGTAGAGCCGCTGGCCGGCCGGGGTCGCCCCGAGATAGAAGCTCGTCGTTCCCCGTGATCGCGCCTCGGCCATGGCCGTCGACAGTAGACGCCGCCCGATCCCGGAGCGCTGGCGAGCCGTATCCGTCGCCATCGACCAGACACCGGTCACGTCGCCGTGGTGGACGAGGGTGACCGATCCGACCACGTCGCCATCGATCGACGC
>SPCO01000117.1 GCA_004525275.1 Thermomicrobiales bacterium
CCGGCCCGGTCGCCGGGACCCTCACCTTCCGCGAACCCTACGAGCTGACCGGTGACGCACTGGCGGTCGTGGTCCTGGTCAAGGGCACGGCAACCGCGACCGAGAGCTCGATCGTGGTTTCGGAGATCGATCGCGACATCAGCAAGGTCCCATATTCGTTCTCGCTGGACATCAGCGATGTCAAGATCGACCCGGCCAAGACCTACACGATCCAAGCCACCATCATCGACGGCCCGGAGGCCTGGGTGACCGGCCAGGGCGTGAAAGTCCTGACCAAGGGCAATCCGACCGACGTCGACGTCACCCTCACCTATCGGCCCGACCTCCTGAAGGCTGACGTCACCGGCCAGATCACCGCGGTCGGTCTCGACCTGTCGGCGGATGCCTACTCGATGGCCGTCCTGATCGACGCCGAAACGGGCGACTCGCTCGGCATCGACGTTCGGACGGTCACGGACGGCCTGCCCGTCCGCTTCGCGATCCCGTACACGATCACGGCTATCAACAAGAACGACGACTATGTGGTGACCGGCGAAGTCGGCGATCAGGGCATGACCTGGCGGAATGCCGCCGGAGTGCCAGTCATCACCAATGGCAATCCAACGTCGGGCGTTCAGGTTGTCGTGACCGAGGTCGTCACACCGTCCCCGTCCCCGTCCCCGAGCCCGACCGCGACGCCATCGCCCAGCCCGGTCGCGAGTCCGTCGGAACCGGTCGAGACGACCGGAACCAGCAGCGGCAATCTGCTCGCGATCATCATCCTCCTCGCGATCGTGGCTGCAGTGGCGGCGTTCTTCATCGCTCGCGGTCGCAAGTCGTCTGACACGCCGCCGACCGAGCCTGGCGCTTCTGAGGCCGGAATGGCAGAGGCCAGCGCGGGAGAAGCCGCGTCCGACGCCGAGGATGCTCCTCCGTCCGAGCCGCCGGCCGACGACACCAGCGTGACGTGATCGACCGGCCGCGACCATGACGACTGAGCCGCCAGCGGGCCGACCGCGAGTCGCCTTCCTGGGGCTGGGTACGATGGGTCTGCCGATGGCAGCCAATCTCGCCCGGGCCGGGTTCTCGGTCACGGCCTGGAATCGGACACCCGGTCGGGCGGATGAGCTCACCGAGCTCGGGGTGTCCCTCGCTGCTACACCGGCCGCGGCGGCGGCCGATGCCGAGTTTGCGGTGATCTGTGTCTCGGACACCCCAGACGTCGAG
Source organism: Thermomicrobiales bacterium (assembly GCA_004525275.1). Lineage (GTDB taxonomy): Bacteria > Chloroflexota > Limnocylindria > Limnocylindrales > CSP1-4 > SPCO01. Next base: position 1,207 of record SPCO01000117.1, read on the forward strand.
GCGATCCTGTTCGGCTCCGACGGTGTCGTGGACGGCGCCGCACCCGGTACGCTCGTCATCGATTGCTCGACGATCGCACCCTCAGGCAGCTGGGACTTTGCGGCACGGCTGGACGAGCGCGACCTCCGGATGATCGATGCCCCGGTATCCGGCGGCAGTGAAGGCGCGAGAAATGCCACGTTGTCGATCTTCGTCGGTGGTGAGGCCGACGATGTCGAACGAGCGCGGCCGATCCTGGCGGCCCTCGGCCAGACGATCACGCACGTCGGTCCGATCGGGGCCGGCCAGGCGGTCAAGGCGGTCAACCAGGTCATCCTGGCCGGGGCATACCTGGGGGTGGCCGAGGGCATCGTCCTGGCGATCAAGGCCGGTCTCGATGTCGAGCAGGTCGTGGAGGCGCTTGGTGGGGGAGCGGCCCAAAGTTGGGTCCTCGCCAATCGCAGTGGCCGGATGCTTGAGAACGACTACCCGCTCGGGTTCAAGGTTTCGCTCCACCGCAAAGACCTTGCCATCGCGATGGATCTCGCTGAGCGTCTGGGTGTCGTCCTCCCGGTCACCGCCCTCGCCGCCCAACTGGAAACCGGTCTGATCGCGGCTGGCCACGGCGATGAAGACATGTCGACCGTGGCGCGCTCGATTCGCGCATTGTCCGGCCTCGAATCCTAGGGACCGCGAAGCTCAGTCGAGACCGACCAGCAGCATCGGATCGCCAAGCTTGCCGTTGTAGCGCGGGCGGAAGCGCTCGACGTTGTACATCGCCGGCACATCGACCTTGCGCGGCCCGAGTGACGGGTCGGGAAGCGCCGTATGGGCGTACTTGCCATCCTGGACGGCGACCATCCGACCCGTGACCCCGTCCTCGACCAGATCCATCGCCACGTTGGCGAACGTGGTCGCGACCAATGAGTCGATCGAATCCGGTTCGCCGCTGCGCAGGTCGTAGGTCAGCTCCGAGGCGAGCGTCTCGATCCCTGTTCGCTCGCGCAGCTCGGCGGCCAGTACCTCGCCGATATTCGCCTTGTGACGGTGCCCGAACGCGTCAGCGCCGCCGATCCCGGTCATCTGGGCGCCCTGCCAGATCGCGCCCTCGGCCGTGATCACGAACGCGTAGCGGCTCGGGTTCGAGGCATGGTCGGCCGCCAGCAGCTGGCTCAGGGAATCGAGATCATACGGCGCTTCCGGGATGACACAGCGGGCCGACGTCACATAGGCGGTGTACAACGCGGAGAACCCGGCATCACGCCCGAAGATCCGAAAGACGCCGATCCGCTCGTGGCTGCCAAGCGTCGTGCGCTGCCGGTTGATGGCTTCCTTGGCCCGCGTGATCGCGGTTGAAAAACCGATGCAGTACTCCGTCCCCTGGACGTCGTTGTCCATCGTCTTGGGGATCGCCATGAGCGGCACTCCCGCGTTGACGAGGACCTGTGAGTACGACAGGGTGTCGTCCCCACCGATCGTGACCAGCACGTCCACACCGAGATCCCGGAGGTTGTCGAGGACCCGCGGCGTCAGGTCGTATCGACCGTCGTCGGTCTTGTAGCGCGACCGTTCCGCTTCGTCCATCCAGGCCGGCAGGCCGGCCAGCTGCATCTTGCGGGGGTTCGTCCGAGACGTATGGAGGATCGTCCCGCCGGTCCGCTCGATGGTTCGCGTGTTCGTCCGGTCGAGGGGTCGCAGGTACTCCTCGTCGGATCCCTTTCCCGGCCGGATATGGGTCAGGCCCTCCCAGCCGCGGCGGATCCCGATGGCGTTGTAGCCGGCAGCGGTCGCCCGATAGACGACGCTCTTGATGACGGCGTTGAGACCAGGGACGTCGCCGCCACCGGTCAGGATCGCGATACGTTTCGTGTCAGTCATCGGCCGCAATGCTACCGCCCTGAGTCAGCAGAGGTGGTGTCTTCCGTCTGCTAGCATCGGGCCCATGAACTATGAGTTGTTCATGGATGAAGCGCTTGAGGAGGCGAAGCTCGCCCTGGCTCGGGGCGAGAAGCCGATCGCCGCGGTCGCGGTCGTGGACGAGGCGATGGTCGTCCGGGCCCATGATCGGGTCCAGGAAACCAACGATCCGACCGCCCATGCCGTCATCGTCGCGCTTCGCGAAACGGCTCGCAAGCTTGGATCCGTCCGCCTTGCCGATGCCACGATCTTTGCTACGCAGGAACCCTGCGTCATGTGCGTCGGGGCCATCCTCGAGAGTGAGATCGAGGCGCTGGTATTCGCCTTGGCCGATCCTCGCGATGGAGCCGCCGGTACGGTCGTTCAGCTGGCCCAGCATCCGTCATTGCGCCGGCGCGTGAAGGTCGTGAGCGGCATTCGTCAGGAGCAGGCCGAGGCGCTGTTCGCCAGCATGGTCACAGGCTAGACCGGCCGTTCGAGGGTCTCACCGCCCTTGTTTGGTATCCTCTGCCGCGGAGAGGTGTCCGAGTGGTTGATGGTGCCGCTCTCGAAAAGCGGTGTGCGAAAGCACCGCGGGTTCGAATCCCGCCCTCTCCGCCAGCGCTCCGGGCGCGAACCGCCCATTCCCGCGTTGGCGTTTCCGTGCGTTCGCTTCCGGACCCTCGGGTGCGATCGCTCGCGTGCTCGCCGCCGCGTTGGCCTGGGACCGCCCACGACCGGAGCGGAGGAGTAACGAGCGCTGGTTGTCTCCGGGGAGAGGTCGCCTAGTGGACTATGGCGCCGCACTGGAAATGCGGTTTGGGGCAACCCATCGCGGGTTCGAATCCCGCCCTCTCCGCCACCCCTGCCGTCTGCAGGGGGTTGCCCCGATATGCCCGGTGGACCGCGACGCGGACATGGCCTGCTATCCTTCCCTGGCCGTGCTAGGCGGGGAACTAGCGGTGCCCTGTACCTGCAATCCGCTCCAGCAGGGCTGAATCCCCTCTCGAGGTCTCCGTTCTCGAACGCCGCCCGACGACGCGACGTTGAGGACCGGGTCCCGCGCAGCGGCGAACCGCGAACCGTGTCAGGTCCGGAAGGAAGCAGCACTAAGCGATCATCGTCGGGTGCCGCGGAACGGCCTGGTCCGAGCCGCTCGTCATGGTGGGCACGAGAAACGTTCAGGTCGACAGAGGGTGCACGGCAAATCATGCCTATCTGCTTGCTCGCCCCCGACCAGAGGAGGTCGTGACGTCGACCGTGCCGCACCAGGCGCTCTATCGGCGCTGGCGTGCTCAGACATTCGCTGAGATCGTCGGCCAGGAGGCCGTGGTCGCGACCCTCCGCAATGCGGTCCGGGCCGATCGGGTCAGCCATGCGCTCCTGTTCGTGGGCCCTCGGGGCACGGGCAAGACGTCGCTGGCGCGCATCCTGGCCAAGGCCGTCAACTGCACCGATCTGCAGGATGGCGACGCCTGTGACCGATGTCCGTCGTGCGTTTCGGTCCGGGAGGGAACGACCCTGGACCTGATCGAGATCGATGCCGCCAGCAACCGGGGTATCGATGACGTTCGCGGCCTCCGGGAACGGCTGGCCTACCCGCCCGGCCAACTGCGGCGCAAGATCTACATCCTTGACGAGGCCCACCAGATCACCGGGCCCGCTTGGAACGCGCTCCTCAAGTCCATCGAGGAGCCGCCCGATTTCGTCATTTTCATGTTCGCCTCGACCGAGCCCTCAGCCTTTCCTCCGGCCATCCTGTCGCGCCTGCAGCGGTTCGACGTCCGGCGCCTGACCGTCGCCGAGATCGAAGGCAAGCTTGATCGGATCCTCGTGGCCGACGGGCGAGCCGCAGACGCAGGAGCGGTCCACCTGATCGCACGACTTGCCGCCGGTGGGATGCGCGATGCCGAATCGATGCTCGATCAGCTCATGTCGGCCGCTCCCGAGCGGATCGACGAAGCGACGGTTCGCGACCTGCTCGGCCTGGCCGACGCCGAGGTCGTCGACACCTTCATCGACCACCTGATCCACGTTGATGGCGCCGCGGGCGTGGCCCTGCTCGACTCGCTCGAGGAACGTGGTCGCGACCTTCGGGCCCTTCTGGACCAGGCCGTCGAGGCCATCCGTGTCGAGTTGATCGCCGGGGTCGGCGACCCGCATGGCGGCCGCCACGAGGCTCAGGCCCTCGCGCGGGCCGGTCGTCGTCTGGCCGCCATCGACCCCAACCGGGCGGGCATCGGAGGCCTACGGTTCCAGCTCGAGCTCGCGATGTTCGCGGACGACCAAGGAGCGCCGGCTGGCGATGAGAGCCGACCGGCGGATCCGACTGCGCCTGCCCGGGGAGTCAGGGGAGCGGCCTCGGCAAAGATGGCGGCCACACCGGAGCTGACGGCGGCCGTACCCGAGCGAACGGCGGATGCCCGAGACGAGCGGACCGCGTATGTTCCGCCCGCGCCCAGCC
>SPCO01000096.1 GCA_004525275.1 Thermomicrobiales bacterium
GCGAGTCCGGTGCTGGCTGCTCCGTGCGATGCCTCGACAGACACCCTTGGCAACGGCGGATTCGAGTTGCCGGCCGTCAGTGCCAACACGTTCACCTTGTTCCCGGCCGCCTCCGTTCCGTCATGGCAGACGACCGATGGCTCGGATGAGATCGAGATCTGGGGCTCCGGGTTCCTTGGCGTACCCGCCGGCGAGGGTAATGCGTTTGCCGAGATCAACGCCAACACCGACGCGACGCTCTACCAGGACGTCATCACGACGCCCGGTTCGACGATCAGTTGGTCGCTTCTGCATCGTGGCCGGGCCGGTGTCGACACGATGCAGGTGGTGATCGGCGACGCGAACGTCGTCGATCTCAACAGCGCGGCGGGCTGGGACTACATCTCGCCCGACCTCGCGGACGGCACCTCGGCATGGGGCGCGCACAGCGACGATTACGTCGTGCCCGCCGGCCAGACGTGCACGACGTTCGGTTTCCGCGTCGTCAGCACCGCGTCGGGCGGCGGCCCATCCGTCGGCAATCTGCTCGATGCCGTAGCGATGACGGTCGCGCTACCGCCCGAGCCCACCTCCGCGCCGCCCGCCTCCACGTCACAACCTACGGCACCGCCGACCGACTCCCTCGATGCGTCGGGCCAGGACGATCAGGGCGGCCCGTCCGTGCTTGCCGCACTCCTCATGCTCGCCGCTCTGTTCGGGATCGGTATCGTGTTGGCCCGGGTTCGATCGACAACTCGCCAATAGGAGGTGGACCGACCCGCGGCGCGGAGGACTTCTACGTGATCGGAGAACTCCCGGACGGCAAGGCTGCCGCGGCGCTCAATCTGACCGTCGCGGCCAGCGGCTCGATCAGCATCACGACCGCCGATCTGTTTACTGCCGCGGACCTCGACGAGATCGCCGGTGGGCGCCCGACGTTCCGCCCCCCAGGCGGCTGAAGATGGTCACATCTGGAGTCTTCCGTTCGACGCTCGGGTAAGCTCGCGTCGTGGAGCATCGTTCGCGCAAACTCGCCCGGTGGACGAACCTCGTCGTCATGGCGATCATCCTGCTCACCATGGGCACGGCCGCACTTGTCGTGGTCTTCACGCTTGTGACGCCCACTTCCTGACGGTCGAAGCGCCGCCACGGCGGGTACGATGGCCAGATCGTCCACGAGGGAGACCGAGATAAGCCACGAGACGCCCGATCAGGAGCCGCCGCTCGGCCCACCATCGGAGCCGACGGTCCCCGAGCCCGACGCCGAAACGGCAAGAGTCCCGATCGATCCGCTTACGCCACCAGCGACCGGGCTCATCTCGGCCAAGCCTGTCGGTTGGACGAGCCCGGCCGACGAATCGTCTGCGGGCGCGCCGGGAGCAACGCCGCCCGAGAGCAGCGACGCGCCACCGGCAGGATGGACACCGCCTGTTCCACAGGCCGCGCTGTCCGGCGCCGAAGGCATGGTCATCTCCGGCGTCTTCTCGCGAGCCGTCGCGTACGCCATCGATGTCTCCATGCTGGCCAGCCTCAACTTCGGGGTGCAGTGGGCGCTCGGCCTGTTCTCTGAGGCGCGCGACGAGACCCTGTTTTTGATCGTCACGGCCGTGCTTATCACCTTCGACCTCATCTACTTCGTCGGGCTATGGACGAGCGGCTGGCACGCGACGCTCGGAATGCGCCTGATGCGGCTGCGGATCCTGGGAGCGGTCAACGCGGGGACGTTGTCATTCAACGACGCTTTGTTGCGCTGGCTCGCCTTGACTGGCGCGATCACCATCCTGGCCGTGGTCCCCTCGATCGCGTCGACCATCGGGTTTATCAGCCTCGTCTGGGTCGTGGTCCTCCTGCTCACGACTGTGATGAACCCACTCCGACAGGGGTTGCACGACCGCTGGGCCCGGTCCGTGGTCGTGCAACCGGCACCCGGGGGTTCAGGCGTGGCCGTCATCGGCTGCCTCGTGCTCACTGTCGTGCTCTTCGTCGTCGTGCCGATCGGGCTTCTGCTCCTTGCCGGGGACCAGGTCCGGGACCTCCTGATCGACATCGGCAACTCCGTCTGAGATGCGCACGGACGATCCCGCCCACCTTGGCGACATGCCGCCCGCTGAGTTTCGGTCCGCGGCGCATGCCGTGGTCGACCTGATGGCCGACTACCTGGAGAACGTTGCGAGTTTCCCGGTCTTCCCGCCCATCGAGCCCGGCTCGCTGCGTCCGCGATTCCCATCCTCCGCCCCCGAGACAGCCGAACCGATCGCAGCGATCCTGGCCGATTACAGCGCGCTCATCGAACCAAACGCCACGCACTGGCAACACCCTGGTTTTCTGGCCTATTTCGCGACGAGCGCCTCTGGTCCAGGCATCCTGGGTGAGATGCTGACGGCGGTCCTTGGGCAGAACCCGATGGTGTGGCGGACGTCACCGATCGGCACGGAGCTGGAGCAAGTGGTCGTGGACTGGTTGCGCCAGGCGCTCGGCCTGCCCGTCGAATTCGACGGGCTCCTGACCGATACGGCATCGATCTCGACTCTGATCGCGCTTGCCGCAGCCCGCGAGGCGGCCGGTATCGACGCCGCGGCCAAGGGCCTGGCCGCCCGACCCGAATTGGGCGCCGGGCTCCGCCTCTACGCGTCGACCGAGGCCCACAGCTCGATCGACAAGGCGTGCATGACCCTGGGCCTCGGTCGCGAATCGGTCGTCCACATCCCGACCAACGCCCGTTTCGAGCTTGAACCGGCCCACCTGGGAGCCGCCATCGCCGCGGACCGAGCGGCGGGGCGACTGCCTCTCGCGATCGTCGCCACGATCGGCACCACCTCCTCGACGTCGGTCGATCCGATCGCGGCCATCGCCGACATAGCGGAGCGCGAGGGCCTGTGGCTGCACGTCGACGCGGCGTATGCCGGGCCGGTCGCGATGCTGCCCGCGCGCCGAGCACCGTTTGCGGGCTGGGAACGCGCCGATTCGATCGTCATCAACCCGCACAAGTGGTTATTCACGCCGCTGGACGCGTCGCTCTTGCTCACCCGCCGGATGGGCCAACTCCGAGCCGCGTTCAGCCTCGTGCCGGAGTACCTGCGCACACTGGATCGAGAAACGCCGGGTCGCGACTACAACGAGTACAGTCCCCAGCTCGGACGGCGGTTCCGAGCGCTCAAACTGTGGATCCAGCTGCGCTGGTTCGGGCTGGAGGGTATCCGTGCCAGGCTTGAGGCCCACCTCGCGATCGCGGAGGCGTTTGCATCGTGGGTCGATGCCGATCCAGATTGGGAGCGGCTGGCGCCCGTTCCGTTCTCGACGGTCTGCCTGCGCTGGCGGCCGGTGGGTCGGGACCTCGACGCGGCCACCCTCGATGCGGCGAACGCGGCCATCATGGATACCGTGAACCGCAACGGTGAGGTCTTTCTGTCGCATACTCGGCTTTCAGGCGTATTCGCCATCCGGCTGGCGATCGGCAACATCCGAACCGAGCAGCGCCACGTTGAGCGGGCATGGGCGCTCCTCCGCGAGGCCGCGGCCGAATGGGGCGTCCCGTGACCGCGATCGAGGACGCGCTGGCCGCGTCGCTCGCCGGTCTGGACGCGCTGGACCTCGGGGACGAATTCGACCCACGGGCAGCGGATGCGATCGTGGCGTCCGGGCTGCATCGCCTGATCGTGCCGGCTGCGGCCGGGGGGCTGGGGGGTCGAATGGTCGACGCCGCCGAGGTCCTGATGACGATGGGCGCGATCGATGGTTCAAGCGCGCTTGGGTTTGCGATGCAGGTCCATGCGGTCGGCGCGCTGGTCGACTCCGTGGCGGTGCCGGCGTTGCTCCGTGACCGAGTCTTTCGCGCGATCGTGGACGACGGGGCGCTCCTCAATAATGCAGCGACCGAGGAGGGCGGCGGCTCGCCGGCCCGTGGCGCCATCCCGGGCACACAGGCGTTGGTCGAGCCGGACGGTGCGTGGCGGCTCACCGGGGAGAAGACGTGGACCACGTGGTTGCCGAACCTGACCCACGCGTTCGTGTCGGCCCGGGTCGATGGAGCCGATCCCGTGGAAGTCGGCCTTTGGCTGGTCGATCTTGCTTCGCCTGGGGTCGTTCGCGGGCCCGGGTTCGCGGCGATGGGCATGCGCGGCTCGGCATCCGGGCGCCTGACCCTGGATCGCGTCCGTGTGCCGGCCGACGACCTGGTCATGCGCCGACGTCTCGATGAGCCCGATCCGCGTGGGGTCGCGCCCGGCGCCTGGTTCGGGATGGCGATCGCCGCGACGTACCTCGGGGTGGGGGAGGGCGCCCGGTCCGATGTGGCCCGATGGGCGCTCGACCGCCGCCCGGGCGACGGCGCGACGTCGGTCGCGGAACTCCCCAGCGTGCAGGTGCGCCTCGGTCGGATCGACGCCGATCTCCGGGCGGCGCGGATCGTGGTTTTTGATGTGGCGCGCCGCTGGGATGCGGCCATCGCGGCCAAGGATGCCGACGGCTTGAGAACGACGTCTCACGATGTCGCGCTTGCCAAGCTCGTCGCGACACAGGCCGCCGTGACCGCGACGGATCAGGCGCTGCGGATCGCCGGGGGCCCGGGGTTCCTGAGTGGTCGACTTGAGCGCGCCTTCCGTGACGCCCGGGCCGGTCTGATCAATCCGCCTCTTGAGGACGTAGCCCTGGCTGGATTTGCCCGAGCCGTATTGGAGGCGTCAGCGTGACTGTTGAGATCGCCTCGTCGAGCGGCGAGCGCCGCTACATGCTCGGCCGCCAGCCCATTGACAGGCAAGCACGTGCTCCCGGCGATCAGCGAGGAGATCCGACAGAGGCGCGGGCACTGACCGTGAGACTCCCTCATAGCCGTCCTTCCCCTGGTCTCTTCGGCTAGGTGCAGCCCGACGACGTCGTCAAACCGGTCGGTCGCACGGCGCTCTTCACGCTCCTGATCGCGCTGGCCGGGGTGGCCCTGGCGCTCCGACCACAGATCATCGCCATCGGTCCGCTCCAGGCGGCCATCCAGGCTGATCTTGGCGTCACGCACAGCGTGGTCGGTGCGCTGAGCGCGGTCCCGATCCTGTGCATGGGCATCTTCGCGCCGCTCGGGGCGTGGCTCGGCCGACGCGTCGGCCCGCGTATCGCGCTGAGCATCAGCGTCGGGCTGATCGTCGTCTTCGGGTTGCTGCGGGTTGCATCCTCTGGGCCCATCCCGCTGCTAGCTCTGACCTTCGGGATCGGTCTTGGCATAGGCCTATCGGGTCCGATCCTGGCCATGGTCGTGCGACGCCAGATACCGTCGCACCCGGCCCTTGGCACGGGGGCGTACGCGACCGGCCTTGTGGTCGGGGCGATGATCGCCGCTGCCCTTGTGGTACCGCTGGCGGGCGCGACCGATGACTGGCGACGCGCCCTGGCGATCCTCTCGGCCGCCGGGCTCGGCTCGCTGGCGATCTGGCTGCTCCTTGGGCCGCGTGGCGGCGGTATGGATCGGGCAACCGTCAGCCCGGCTCGGATCGCCTGGTCGCACCCGGCCGGTTGGGCCCTGGGTGCGATCTTCGGACTCCAGTCAGTGCTGTTTTACGGGATCGCGGCCTGGCTGGCAGCGGTCTACATAGATCTAGGCTGGTCGACCGAGGCAGCCGCGCATCTGGTCGCCGTCTTCATCGGCGTGGGTCTCGTCTTCACCATCGCCGTCCCGCCCTTGGCCGACCGTATCGGGACTCGAAGGGGTCAGCTCGTGGCGTCCTCCGTGGCAACTCTGATCGGTCTGATCGGTCTTGCCGCGGTCCCAGGGTCGGCCCTCGTATGGGTCCTACTCCTTGGAGCAGGTACGGGAGCGATCTTCCCTCTCGTGTTGACCCTGCCGGTCGACGCCGGCGGGTCCCCCGGTGATGTTGCAGCCACGGCGGCGCGGATGCTGTTGATCGGTTACGTGCTATCCGCGACAGGTCCATTGGCTCTAGGGCTGGCTCGCGATGTGACCGGTGACTTCGGCACCAGCCTGTGGCTGCTCGTCATTCTCGGTGTGGCCCTCGTTGCGATGTCGGCCGTCATCACGCCGGAGCGGCTGCATCGCATCGGCTCGACCCGTCACGTCTGAGGCCTTACGCGAGTAGGCGAGCCTCACGCACGAAAGGCCGACGAGGCGCGATCC
>SPCO01000130.1 GCA_004525275.1 Thermomicrobiales bacterium
CGGTCGAGATCGTCGATGTCGCGATCGTCCCGGTCACGAACTTCCGGGCCACCCAGACCTCCACGACGCGCAAGGAACTCCTGGCCGTCCTGGATGGAACCAGCACCCGATACGCGGCGCTCGAACTGGTCAAGGGCGAGGCCGATGCCATCCTCGCAGCCCTTGATCTCCAGCGCCCCGGAGGCACTGGCCGCTTGAGATTGGCTCGCGACGCCGCCGATCTCGCCACCGATCTCTCCGCCAATCGTGATCGTCTGGCGTTCATGCGGGCCGACGCGGTCGGTCCTGAGGTGCGAGCGCTCGACTGGGGTGGCAAGGCGCTCTTCGGAGTCGACCGGGTCAAGAAGCTCTCGGCCTGGCCGCTGACGGCCCGGCTTGCTGCGCCTCCGGCCGAGGACGCCTACGACCCGGCGGCGACCTGGACCCTCTTCGCCGGGGGCGACATCATGCTCGATCGGGGCGTCCACGAAACGCTCGTGGTCAAGGGCAGGGGGGCGGACTTCCCGTTCGATGGTGGGTCGGCGGAGATCACGGCGCGCGTCTGCTGCTCCCCCTTTGGCTGGGAGGTGCCACGGACGTCCCGCACCGGGGATGCCGGCGCGATGCGAGCGCTCATCTCGAGCGCCGACCTCGCCATGGCCAACTTCGAGAACCCCGCGCCGAACAACCCGAGCTGGCACACCTCCGGGACCGTGTTCTCAGCCGACCCGGACCTGATCGACGGCCTGGCAAACGCCGGTTTCGATTACGTTTCGGTGGCCAATAATCACATTCGTGATGCCGGAGCTACCGGGCTCCTCCAGACGGTCAGGAACATCAGGTCGCGCGGGATCGCCGCCTCCGGCGCGGGCAAGAACCTCGCCGCCGCGCGCAAGCCGGCCATGCTTGAAGCGGGTGGCATCAAGATCGCGGTCCTGGGCTATGACGCGATCGCGGGCTACTACCACGCGACGGAGAGCACGGTCGGTAGCGCCGGACTGTCCGCCAGGGCCGTGAAGGCAGATGTGGCGGCCGCCCGGAAGGCCGGCGCGGACCTGGTCATCGTCTACCCGCACTGGGGCACCGAATACGACTCGACACCCTATGCCAGCCAGACGAAGCTCGCGCGGAAGATCATCGACAACGGTGCCGACATGATCATCGGCAACCATGCTCACTGGGCGGCCGCGATGGAGATCTACAAGGGCAAGCCGATCTGGTACGCGCTCGGCAACCTGGTGTTCGACCAGACCTGGTCCGAGCCGACCATGGAAGGGATCACCCTCGAGTTGACCTTCCGGGGCACGGAGCTCGTCCAGGTTCACATTCGGCCGCACGTCATCCTGGACAAGGCGCAGCCGAACTTCCTCGACCCGGCCGGCGACGGCAAGGTCGTGTTGCGTCAGGTATTCAAGGCATCGAAAGGCCTGTTGCCCTGGTGAGCTCAGGCCAGCCCAGGCCCGCTGCCTAGACGATCCCGGCGAACAGGTCTGTTTCGGGAAGGCTCGTCTCGACCCGTGATTCGCGCAGGATGTAGGCCTCGTTCGCCCAGCTTTCACGCCAGCCGTCGAAACCCATGAGCATGAACGGGCTCTCGTCGCTGATCTGGGTCACGTGCTCATGGATGGCGTCCCACTTCGCCTGGAGCGGGGCGCCGGAGACGTCCAGCCAGGTGGTCACCGCTTCGTCGGGCACGAGCATCTTCGCGGCAAACGCCTCCATCTCAGCGATCTTCTCCGGGGTCGCATCGTCAGGCACTGACCAGAAGCTCTTGTGCCCGCTCTCGCGCATCCGGGCCTCCATCTGTTCGCGTACCGAGGCCGGGATGGCCTGCTCGTAGAGCTTCGATGGCGTCCATGGCTCCAGCCCTTCCTCTTCGAACTGCTCCGGATACCAGGCCGGATCGCCGGCCCGATCGAAGGCCCGGATCCCGACATCGTGCGTCCGGATGTGGTCCGGGTGCCCATACCCGCCAAAGTCGTTGTACGTCGTGATGACGTCGGGTCGGTAGCGGCGCACGAACCAGACGAGTCGGCCGGCGGCCTCATCCAGGTCCGCCTTCCAGAAGCTGCGTGGGTCATGGTTCCCGACCCGGCCCATCATGTCCGAGTCGTGGTAGCCGAGGTTCTCCCACTCGGTAACGCCCAAATGGCCCATGGCTCGTTCCAGTTCGACCGCTCGGATCTCGCCGAGGCGGCGGTGATTCTCGGGCGTGTCCATCGCCGGGACGACGATGTCGCCCATCTCGCCACGGGTGCACGTGATGAGGACGACGCGCTGCCCGGCTGCAACGGCCTTGGCCATCGCACCACCGGTCCCGATCGTCTCGTCGTCGGGATGGGCATGGACGGTCATCAGCGTCGGACGGTGGCCGGTTGAAGTCACGTCGATCATCGACCGATGCTAGCGCACGCGTCCCATTCCGGCCCCTCGCCCGACGCTACCATCGTCAGACGATGGACGACCGATCCGATCCTGGGCCACTCGCCGGCATGCGTGTCATCGATGTCTCCACGGTGCTGGCCGGACCGTATTGCACGATGCTTCTGGGCGATCTCGGGGCCGACGTCATCAAGGTCGAACCGCCTGAGGGAGATGCGACTCGCGGTTGGGGCCCGCCGTGGCTCGGGTCGGAGACGGACGGGACCAGGACCGCGGCGTATTACCTGTCGGTCAATCGCAACAAGCGCTCCATCCGCCTCGACCTCAAGCGCACAGAGGGTGGCGAGATCCTTCGTCGGCTGCTTGCCGGTGGCGATGTGGTCGTCGAGAACTTTCGAACCGGTGGGTTCGCACGTCTCGGTTTCGACGATGACGAGCTCAGACGCCTGAACCCCGCGCTCGTCCACCTGGCCATCTCCGGCTATGGACTCGACGGCCCGGCTGCCGACCGGCCCGGTTACGACTTCGTGGTCCAGGCTTCCAGTGGCTTGATGTCGATCACGGGCGAGTCGGATGCAGACGGCGGCGGCCCGACCAAGGTCGGTGTCGCGATCAGCGATGTCATGACCGGGATGCTCGGTGCGGTCAGCGTTCTCGCATCGCTGGTCGCGCGGGAGCGGGCTGCGGGGCCGGCGACTGGCAGAGGGCAACGAATCGATCTTTCGCTCCTGGCGGCCACGATGTCGGCGCTCGTCAACCAGGCGCAGAACGCGTTCGTGTCCGGCGTCGCACCGGATCGTCGCGGCAACGCCCATCCCAACATCGTCCCGTACGAGACATTCGAGACCGCCGACGGCCAGATCGCCGTGGCGGCCGGATCGGAACGCCAGTGGCCGCGGCTGTGCGTCGCACTGGGGTTGCCGGCCCTTGCCGACGACCCTCGATTCGCGACGAACGGCGATCGGGTCGTACGCCACGCGGAGCTGCGTCCGACGCTTGCCGAGCGTTTCGAGCAGCGGTCGTCGGCCGACTGGCTCGCTATCCTGGGAGCGAGTGGGATCCCCGCTGCGCCGATCAACGACGTCCTGGCGGCATTCGCCTCGGAGGAGGCGATCGCCCTGGGGATGACCGTCGAGCAGGTGCACCCTGCCTGGGGCGTCATCCGCCAGGTCGGCATCCCGTTCCAGCTGTCCGCGACGCCGGCGTCGATCCGCATCGCACCGCCGACCCTCGGTCAGGACACGGATCAGATCCTGGCAGAGCTCGGCTACTCGCCGGCCGAGGTCGCGGCGTTGCGCGAGCTCGGGGTCCTCTGACGGCCGGTCGTCCAGCGGGTTCCGCAGCCGGGATAGCTCGCCGGGATGGACCGCCGTCTCAGAGTTCCTGGCGCTGGAACGACCAGACCGACCCCGCAAGGCACGCGACGATCAGGGCCGTGGTGGCGACCACCGGAACGACGACGTCGCCGAGCTCGACCGGTGTCCCAATCGCCAGGTTGAGTGCCGGCTCGGCCAGACCGCCCGGCGTGAGCCGCCCGACGTTGGGGATCGCGGCAAGGACCGACAGGATGAGGAATGCCAGGAATCCGAGCCCGCCGGCGGCTGCCACGGATCCGGTGACCGTGCTCCCGAGCGACGTGATCGAGGCCCACGCCGCGAGGCCGAGCCAGGCCAGCAACGCCAACGCGATCCAGCCACCGACCGACGGTGGCTCGAACAGGACGGCGGTGTAGATCCAGCCGACGACGACCGCGAGGATGGTGGCGACCAGCAGCACGACGCCGATCGCGATCGCCTTGGCTGCCAGGAATGCGCCACGGGAGACGGTCTTGGACAGGATGAACGCAGCGGTGCCTCGCTCTCGCTCCGTGGCCACGGCGCCCATCGACAGGATGATCGCGGCGAACGCCCCGAACTGGCCGAGGTTCTTCCACAACTGATCGGCTGCATCCGCGGCGACCGGGATAGGTATCTCGATGGTCACGAATTGTTCGCCACCGGCCGCCTGGATGATCTCCGGAAGGAACCTGGCAAGGAGCGGCGAGCTGAGTCCGACGATCAGGAACAAGGCGGCGACGACCGGCAACCGGAATGTTCGCCACGATTCGAGAAGCTCCTTGCCGATGAGGATCCGTGTTCCGGTCATGCGGCTTCACGGGACGATGGCACGCGTCCGACGAGACGCAGGAAAACGTCTTCGAGGGTCGGGCGGGCACGCTCGTAGACGGCGACCTGCAGCCCGGCCGCAACGACGAGCGGAAGGAGCCCGGCGGACGCGGTCGCCTCGTCCGTCACCGAGACGATGAGCCGGGCTCCCTCGCCCTCCTCGGTGACGCGATCGACCCATGCTGTCGCCCGAAGCGTCGCCACGAGGCGGGCGACTGTCCTCGATTGGCCGGGCTCCGGTTCGATCCGAAAGACTGGCTGGGCGTATCGGCCGAGCAGGTCGTCGAGCGGCCCCTCCGTCACCAGCCGGCCGTCATCCATGATCCCGATCCGATCACAGATCCTTTCGACGTCGGCCAGGACGTGGGTCGAGAAGATGACGGTGGCGCTGGCCCGCAGTTGCTCGATCAGAGACAGGAGATCGCGCCGTCCCTCGGGGTCGAGTGAGCTGACCGGCTCGTCGAGGATCAGCAGGCTGGGTGATGCCACCAGCGCCTGGGCGATCCCTAGACGTTGGCGCATCCCGCCGGAGTACCCCCCCACCCGCCGCCGAGCGGCATCCGCCAGGCCGACAAGCTCGAGC
>SPCO01000095.1 GCA_004525275.1 Thermomicrobiales bacterium
CGCGCTCGCTTCGTGCTGGGAGACTGATCGGTGGCCGTCTACGAGGGTGCCCGGCCTCGAACCATCTCGATACCACGCTCGCGACTTGCCGCGGGTGTGCCGACCCTGCCTCGTCGTCGAGCTCGGGTGGCCGTTCGTGCCGGCCGTACCCCCGGTCGCCTCGGGCTCGCGCTTGTCGTCGTCGTGGTCGCCTTCATGCTCGCATTCTTCTCGCTCGCGCAGCAGATCCGTGTATCCGCGACAGGGCTGGACATCGGGCGTCTCAGCATCGAGCGACAGTCGCTTGAGGACGTCGCCATCGACCTGACTTCGGACCTCAATCGATTGGGACGGGAACCGGCCATCAGGAAGCAGGCAATCGATGCCGGCCTGGGCCAGCTGCCCGCCCCGATCCTCCTCCCAGCCAACTAGCTGATCGAGAGACCGATGCTGGGCCGAACCGATTCGCGCCGCCGACTTCTCGTCATGCTGGGTGTCTTCGCGTTCGGTTCGCTGGCGCTCACCGCTCGGCTGGCCTACTGGCAGGTCATCGATCAGTCACGGCTCGCGGCGGAAGCCGTCGGTCAGATCACGGTCACGATCGACACCCCGACGCGGCGCGGTGACATCTTTGATCGGACGGGAACGGTCGTCCTTGCTACGACGGTCCAGCGCGACCGGCTCGTCGGCGCGCCCGATCAGCTGACACCCGACCAACGGCGGGAGACCGTGGCTCAACTGAAGACCATCCTGCAACTCGACGAGGCGGACGCGATCGCCATCCGCGACAAGCTCACCGGTGATGCCGGCTACGTCGTCCTGCGACACGGCCTCGATCGAGAGACCAGCAAACGGATCCAGACGGCGATCGATGCCAAGGACGTGGTCGGGCTGTCCCTCGAACCCGAGCCGGAGCGAGTCTACCCTCAGGCCGGCGGTGGACCCAAGTCGACCCTGGCCGCCCACCTGCTCGGGTTCGTGAATCGGGACGGCGTCGGCCAGTACGGCGTGGAGCAGCACTATCAGGCATCGCTGGCCGGGGAACCCAGCATCATCGTGGCCGAACGAGATGCGGGCGGTCAGGCACTCCTGGACGAGGCGACGATCACCCAACCGGGCCAGCGAGGGACGGACCTGATGCTGACCATCGACGCGGGCCTTCAGCTGCGGGTCGAGCAGGAACTCCTGGCCGCATGGATCGCGGACAACGCCAAACGCGTCTCGGCTGTGGTCCTTGACCCGCACACCGGCGAGGTCTACGCGATGGCGACCTATCCGTCGTACGACGCCAACGACTACAGGCAGGTCGCCACGGACGATCCATCCCGGTTCATCGATCCGCTCGTCTCGGCTGTCTATGAACCTGGGTCCGTGTTCAAGATGATGACCGCGGCGGCGGCCCTGACCGAAGGAACGGTTACGACCAAGACGCTGATCAAGGACACCGGGACGCTTCCACTCGATGGTGGTCGGGCCAAGATCGACGATGCCGACCGCAAGGCGATGGGCTGGATGACCTTCGAGGACGCGATCGCCTATTCCAGAAACGTCGTGGCCGCCAAGGTCGCCCTTGGGCTCGGCAGGAATACTCGCCAATCATCGGCGACGCTGTATGACATGTGGCTCCGCCTGGGTTACGGCGTGCCGACGGGGATCGACGTGTCTGGCGAGGTCGGTGGGATCGTGCGGGATCCGGCCATCAATCCCTGGCGCGAGATCGACCTGGCCAATGGTGCGTTCGGGCAGGGTGTGGCGGTAACGCCGATCCAGTTGGCGATGGCCTTCGCGTCGCTGGTGAATGGAGGGACCCTCGTCCAGCCCCATGTCGTGAGGTCGATCGGAGACCTTGAGGTCGCCCACGATCCTCGCGCGCTGGGTGTCGTCGATCCGAAGACCTCGGCGACCCTGGTCGGGATGATGCAGCACGTCCTCAAGGAGGTGCCGTTCTATCGCGACCGGACGCTCGTCCGCGGATACGACGTGGGCGGCAAGACGGGCACCGCGCAGATCTGGGACCCGACGGCCGATAAGGGGCGCGGGGCGTGGAAGCGCAACCTGTTCAACTACTCGTTCGTCGGATATATCGGCCGCCAGCCGGGCATCCCCGACCTGGTCGCCGCGATCCAGATCGAGGAAGGGACACCCACCGTCGCTCGGGTCGGCCACCTGGAGATGCCCGTCATGTCGTTCGAACTGTTCCGGCGCATCGCGACTGACGCGATCACGACGTCGGATCTCCTGCCGACGATCCTGGCGACCGCTCCGCGAAACGACGAACGGTGACGCCAGCCTATGCGACACTTGCGCTCGTGACCGACGTCGATCCGTCGAGCTCGGGTCCCCGGGATGCCCACGAGCCGGCGCTCACGGCCGATGACCTCGCCCGCCTCACCGGTGGTCGGCTCGAGGCTCGATCGGACCGACCCATCCGGGGTGCAGCCGTCGACTCGAGATCGGTCGAGCCGGGCAACCTGTTCGTCGCGCTACCGGGTGAACGGACGGATGGCCATGCGTTCATCGGTGAGGCGATCGCCGCGGGGGCCGCCGCCATCATCGTGACCCGACCCGTGGCCGTGGACCTGGATCTTGGCGACGTGACGGTCGTTCGCGCCGTGGACCCGGTCGCGGCCCTGGGCGCAGTCGCGGCCGGCTGGCGACGCCGATTTGACCCGCTCGTCGTGGGTGTCACGGGGAGCATCGCCAAGACTTCTGCCAAGGAGGCCATCGCGGCCACACTGGCGCCCCGTCTCCGCACGTTGCGCAACGACGGCAACCAGAACAATGAGATCGGCCTGCCGCTGACACTGCTACGTCTTGGTCCAGAACATGAAGCCGCGGTCCTCGAGATGGGCATGTACGTCGGCGGTGAGATCGCCGATCTGGCCGCCATGGCGGCGCCTCGGATCGGCGTCGTCACCGCGGTCCAGCCGGTCCATTTGTCCAGGATCGGTTCACTGGAGGCGATCGAGGCGGCCAAGGGCGAGCTGCTCGAAGCCCTGCCGGCCGATGGCACGGCCATCCTCAATGCGGACGATCCGATCGTTCGCCGAATGGGCGATCGGACGGTGGCTCGGACCCTCACGTTCGGCTTTGATCCGGACGCGCACGTCAGGGCCGTATCGGTGACCTCGGCCGGACTCGATGGCATGCGCTTCGAGGCGCGCATCGACGGCGCCCATCGGGCGATCACGATCCCGACCCTGGGGCGTCTGTCCGTCCATAACGCATTGGCCGGTCTGGCCGTCGGCCGAGCCGCGGGCCTGTCGTTCGACGACATGGCTGAGGGCCTCGCCGCGGGCTGGACCGCTCCACATCGCGCGCAGCCCGTGCGTCTCGGTGGCGTGACCCTGATCGATGACACGTACAACGCCTCCCCGCGCTCGGTCATCGCGGCCCTCGAACTGTTGGCGGGCTTGCCCGGCCGTCGGGCGGCGGTGCTTGGCGAGATGCTCGAGCTTGGGGAGTCCAGCGAGGCGGGCCATCGAGTCGTCGGAGAAGCGGCCGCGCGGACGCTGGACTGGCTCGTCGTCGTCGGGGATGGGGCGGCCGGGATCGCGGCCGGGGCCGAGGCCGCCGGGATGGACGTCTCGAGGATCATCCGGGTCAGCGATCCGGATGTCGCCGTCGAGGTGATCCCGCCGCGATTGCGGGACGGGGATGTCGTCCTCCTGAAGGCGTCCCGCGGCGTGGCCCTGGAGCGCGTCGTGGATGGCCTGCGGAGCGAACTCGGTGGCGACAGTCCTCGATGACCGACAACCTGGCCCAGGTCGAACTCATCCAGGGACTCCTCCTCGCGTTCGCCCTGATGGTCATCCTGATGTCGCCCTATATCCGTCTGCTCCACGCCGTTGGTTTTGGCAAACGGATCCGCGAAGACGGGCCGGAGAGCCACTTCGTCAAGGAAGGCACCCCGACGATGGGCGGGTTGCTCATCGTGGTCGTGGTCATCGGTATCTACTTCTTCCTCCGACCCGGACCGGATGCATCGACGTTCGCGCCGCTCGCGGCGCTCGCCGGCGTCGGCTTGCTTGGCGCGTTCGATGACTACCTCAACGCCCGGACGGGTGAGGGGATCCGGGTCAGGCAGAAGCTCATCTGGCTGACGATCGTGGCCTTCGTGGCGGCCTGGCAGATCCAGCAGACGTACGACATCACCGCCATCGCCGTGCCGTTCGTCGGGGCGGTCGAGATCGACCCGCGGGTCTACATCCTCTTTGCTGCCTTCGCCATCGTTGCCGCGGCGAACGGGGTCAACATCACCGACGGTCTGGATGGCTTGTCGGGCGGCACGCTGGCCATCGCCTTCGTCGCGTACATGCTCATCGCGCTCTTCAATTCGCCGCTGGCCCAACCGAACCTGGCCCTCTTGTGCGCCCTGATCATCGGTGCCCTCCTGGGATTCCTATGGTTCAACGTCCACCCAGCCCAGATCTTCATCGGCGATTCGGGAGCGTTGGCGCTGGGCGCGACGCTGGCGGTGACCGCCCTCATCACCGGCCAGATCCTGGTCCTGCCGCTGATCGGGATCATCTTCGTCATCGAGACCGCGTCGGTCATCCTCCAGGTCGGCTACTACAAGATGTCGGGGGGTAAACGACTGTTCCGGATGAGCCCGATCCATCACCACTTCGAACTGGGTGGATGGGATGAAGAGAAGATCACGATCCGCTTCTGGATCGTCGGGATCCTCGCCGCGCTTCTCGGCGTAACGCTCTTCCTGGCATCTCTGGATCGGTTGTAGTGACGACCATGACGATGGATGGGCCGATCGATCTCGACGCCCTCGAACTCGACGCGGTCCTTGGCGGTGCACTGCGTGGGCGCCGGATCACGGTCCTCGGTCTGGCCAGGAGCGGTGTCGCCCTCGCGCGCTTCTTCTCTGATGCCGGGGCTCGCGTGACCATCTACGACGGTCGTGCCATGGCCGAATTGCAGACCGCCATCGCTGAGCTCAGTGGACGATCGGTGACCTTGGCGTTGGGACCCGACGTGGACCCGATGTCGACCTGGCTAGGTGCCGGATTGGTGGCCACGTCACCGGCCATCACGCCAGATCTTCCGACCACGGAACCTCGCTTGCGGACGGCCCTGCAACAGCTCGTCGCGGCGCG
Organism: Thermomicrobiales bacterium; assembly: GCA_004525275.1. Lineage (GTDB taxonomy): Bacteria > Chloroflexota > Limnocylindria > Limnocylindrales > CSP1-4 > SPCO01. Next base: position 5,091 of record SPCO01000095.1, read on the forward strand.
CAGTCGTGGCGAACCGGACGCACCGGCCCTGGTCTCGGAGTCCGATCTATTCCTGCGCCTCTGTCCGTCACCGACGATCGGGGTCACCGGGACGAAGGGCAAGACGACGACCGCGTCCTTGATCGCGGCCATCCTGGCGACGGATGCGAGCCATCCGGCCGTGCTGGGGGGCAACATCGGGTTCCCCCTCATCGAGCGCCTCCAGGACCTGACCGGTGACCACCGCGTCGTCGATGAGCTGTCCGAGCTGCAACTGCCGACCCTGTCCCGGGGCACGACGATCGCGGTCTACACGAACGTGACGTCGGATCATCTCGATCGCCACGGAACTGTTGAGGCGTATCGACGATCCAAGCGGCGCCTGGCCGAACTGGTCGATCCGAGCGGAGCGATGGTCCTCAACGCGGAAGACCCCGTCGTCAGCGCGTACGCGGCGGCGGGACCGGCCAGATCGGTCATGTATCAGCGGACGGCGCCCGGTCAGGGGGGCATTGGCGTCGTCGACGGCTGGATCGTTGCCGACGAGGTCGAGAGGCTGGGATCCGTTGCCGGAGGGCCTGCGACGAGCGGCACCGATGGTCGGATCATGCCCATTGCCGAGCTGTCGGTCCCGGGCGCCCACAACGTCTCCAACACCCTTGCCGCGGTCGCCGTCGGGCTCCTGTTCGGGATCGACGCCGCGGACGTCCGAGCGGCCACAGGCGGATTCACAGGTGTCGAGCACCGACTCGAGCTCGTCGCGCGAGTTGCAGGCGTCCGGTTCATCAATGACTCCCAGGGGACCCAGCCGGACGCCGTGGCGGCGGCATTGCGGGCCTTTGATGCGCCCATCGTGCTGATCGCCGGCGGTCGTGACAAGGCGATCGACCTGTCCGAGCTGGCCCCTGTCGTCGCAGAGCGCGCCCACGCTGCGGTCCTGATCGGCGAGAGCGGACCGACGCTTGAGGCGGCCTTCCGGGCGGCCGGCCTGGCCCGGACCGAGCGGGCTGACGATCTTGAAACGGCCGTCCGCCGCGCCGAGAGCATCGCGCGC
>SPCO01000143.1 GCA_004525275.1 Thermomicrobiales bacterium
GCACCCAGTTTCTCGCGGAGGTAGTGGATGTAGGCGTCCACCGCGTTCGGGGTGACCGCGACGCTGAACGGCCAAGCCTGGTCGAGGAGCTGATCGCGCGAGAGGGTCTGACCGGGGTGCCGCAGCAGACACTCGAGCAGGGAGAATTCGCGAGGGCTGAGGTCGATCGTCTTTCCTCGGAGGGTCACCCGTCGAGTCGTTTCGTCGAGCACGATCGGTCCGACTTCCAGCTTCGGCTCCGGCCGCCGCGTGGTCGCACCGCGCCGTCCGAGCGCGCGCATCCGAGCCGCCAGCTCTTCATACGCGAACGGCTTGAGGAGGTAGTCGTCGGCCCCGGCATCGAGCCCTGTGACCCGGTCACCGACCGTGTCGCGCGCTGTCAGGATCAGGATCGGGACCTCCGAGCCCTTGGCCCGGAGCCGTCGGGCGACCTCCAGACCTGAGATATCGGGTAGACCGACATCGAGGATGACCAGCTCGATCCCGGTCGTCGCCTCGGCGATATCGAGGCCGTCCAGCCCGGTCGTGGCGGTCTCGACGAGATGGCGGTCTTCCTCAAGAAGACGCCGCAGCAGGCGAACCAACCGCGGGTCGTCCTCGATGACAAGCAGATGCATGACGGCCAGCCTACCTCTCGCGACCTGGTGGGACGACGGCGCGATCCCGCGGCTCATTCAGCACCTGACGTATGAGACGAGCATGAGAACCGCTCCGCCCGTAGCATCTGCGGGTGGACCAGTTACCCGAGGCATCCCAGATACAGGAACCGGGCAGCCCCGCTCCTAGGCGCGCTCGGCGCGGCGCGCCCGGCCTGGCACTGTTGCCCTGGCGACGGCTCACCAATCCCTTCCACCCGGTGGAGATCCTGTCGGCTGACGAGATTGAATCGATCCACCACGGGTCTCTTCGGATCCTGGCCGAGATCGGACTCGAGGTCCTTGGAGATCGGGCGCTCGACGCCTTCGCCCGTGCAGGAGCGACGGTCGACCGCCTGACCCGCAATGTCCGCCTCGATCCCGACCAGCTCGAAGCCCTGATCTCGACCGTGCCTTCGACCTTTACGCTCCATGCCCGGAACCCGGAGCGGGACATCGTGTTCGGCGGTTCGAACCTGGTCTTCGGGGCCGTCGGCGGACCGGCCTTCGTGAGCGATCTGGATCGCGGCCGCCGCGCCGGCAACTACGCGGACTTTGTCGACTACGTGCGGATCATCGGCATGCTGGACGTCATTCACCAGGAGGGAGGTGGCCCACTCGAACCGAACGACCTGCCGGTCGAGACGCGCCACCTCGATATGTACCGGACGCTTGCGGTCGAACTCGAAAAGACCTGGCAATGCCTGGGGTTCGGTGCGCGACCGGTCGACGACGCGCTCGAGATCACCTGCCTGATCCGGGGGATCGACCGTGACCGGCTGCTTCGCGAGCCGTCGCTCATGACCGTCATCAACACGAATTCGCCGCTGCGACTGGACGGCCCGATGGGTGATGGGTTGATGGAGATGGCCCTGCACGGCCAGCCCGTCGTGGCCACGCCGTTCACCCTGGCCGGGGCGATGAGCCCGGTTTCGCTGGCCGGGGCGCTCGCCCAGCAAAACGCCGAGGCCCTGTTTCTCATTGCGCTCGCGCAGATCGTGCGACCTGGGGCGCCCATGGTCTACGGGGCCTTCACCTCCAATGTCGATATGCGGACCGGCGCGCCGGCGTTCGGGACACCAGAGTTCGTCAAGGGGGCCTTCGCCAGCGGCCAGCTTGCGCGGCGCTATGGCGTTCCGTGGCGGTCGTCCAATGCCAACGCCTCGAACGTCGTCGATGCCCAGGCCGCCTATGAGTCGGAGATGGCGGTCTGGGGTGCCGTGATGGGTGGCGTCAACCTCCTCTACCAGGGAGCCGGCTGGCTCGAAGGCGGGCTCACTGCGTCGTATGAGAAGCTGATCGTCGACGCCGAGATCCTGCAGATGATGTCCGAGGTCCTCCAGCCGCTGACCGTCGATGACGCGAGTCTTGGGTTCGAGTCGATCGCCGAGGCAGGGCCCGGCGGTCACTTCTTCGGGACAGCCCACACGCTCGAGCGTTTCGAGACCGCCTTCTACCGACCGCTCGTTTCCGACTGGCGGAACTTCGAGACCTGGGAAGCCGATGGCGCACGGACGGCGACGGAGCGCGCCAACCTGATCTGGAAACAGCTCCTCGCCGAGGCCGGACCGTCGACGTTGGACCCCGTGGTCATCGAAGCCCTGGATGCCTTCGTCGCGCGGCGCAAGCGCGAGATCGCGGCTAGCGCGTGACCGTGCCGCCGTCCCGCCCGTCAGCCGGCACCGTCTCGCCCGGACCGTACGACCAACTCGGGGCGACGGTCAGCCCAGAAGGCGTGGACTTCGCGGTCTATGCGAAGCGGGCCACCGGCCTGGATCTGCTGCTCTTTGACACGGAGGCCGATACCACCCCGTCGCGTGTGATCACCCTCGATCCCCTGGCGAACCGGACCGCTGACTACTGGCATGTGCGAGTCCCGGGGATCGTTCCGGGCCAGCTCTACGGGTATGCCGCGAGTGGTCCGTGGGATCCGGATGCGGGTCTGCGATTCGACCCACACGAGATCCTCCTGGATCCCTATGGCCGAGGCGTCGCGCTGGCACCGACAACGAGCGCGATGAAGAGTGTCGTGGTCGATCCATCGGACTACGACTGGGAAGGGGACCAACCCCTGGGGCGCTCTCTGCGACAGACGATCATCTACGAGGCGCACCTTGCCGGCTTCACCGCCGACCCGAACTCCGGCGTCGCTGCCGACAAGCGTGGGACCTATGCCGGCTTCATCGAGAAGATCCCGTACCTCGTCGATCTCGGGATCACGGCCGTCGAGCTCATGCCGGTATTTGCGTTCGATCCCCGCAGCGCTCCTGAGGGGCTGGTCAATTACTGGGGCTACCAGCCGGTCGGCTTCTTTGCGCCGCATCAACCGTATGCCAGCCGGCCAGGCGTCGCGTCCGCGGTGGGCGAGTTCCGGGACCTGGTCAAGGCGCTTCATCGGGCGGGTCTCGAAGTCATCCTCGACGTTGTCTTCAACCACACCGCGGAGGCTGGGGCGGATGGTCAGACGATCTCGTTCCGAGGCCTGGCCAACGACGACTACTACCTGCTCGGGGAGGACGCCGACTATCTGGATTACACCGGCTGTGGCAACACGCTCAACACCAACGGGCCGATCGTTCGTCGGCTCATCGTCGACAGCCTGCGCTACTGGGTCGAGGAGATGCACGTCGATGGGTTCCGGTTCGACCTCGCGGCTGTCTTCTCGCGTGACGAGACGGGCCAACCCATGGCCGACTCGCCGACCCTGAGGGCGATCGAGACGGAACCGGCATTGGCTGGCACCAAGCTCATCGCAGAGGCGTGGGACGCTGCCGGCCTCTACCAGGTCGGCACGTTCGCGGGTGGGCGCTGGTCGGAGTGGAACGACAGATTCCGCGACGACCTCCGGTCCTTTCTCAGGGGTGACCCGGGGATGGTCCCGGCGATCATGGATCGGTTTCTTGGTAGCCCGGACATCTACGGAGACAAGGACTCAGCGGCTGGCGCGAGTATCAATTTCGTCACGGCCCATGACGGCTTCACGCTCAATGACCTGGTCAGCTACGAACAGAAGCACAACGAGGCCAACCGCGAGCACAACCGCGACGGAAGCGATCACAACCTGAGCTGGAACGGCGGCGTGGAAGGACCGACCGACGACCCTGAGATCGAACGCCTGCGTCGGCGCCAGATCCGGAACTTCCTGGCTCTCGACCTGCTCGCGGTCGGCACGCCGATGTTGCTGATGGGCGACGAGGTGCGTCGCACCCAGGGCGGCAACAACAACGCCTACGCCCACTCGGACCCCTCGACATGGTTCGACTGGTCGGGTCTTGACCGCCACGCCGACATCCACCGATTCACAAAGGGGCTCATCCAAGTCCGCCGCACGCTTGCGACGGTGCTCGGCCTCTCCGACGACCATGATTTTCTCGACCTGCTGCGCGACGCCTCGTACCAATGGAACGGTGTCGCTGTGGGTCAGCCCCACGCCGGCGACGAGTCGCACAGCGTCGCGCTGACCGTCCAGGCCGATCGTTGGGCGATGTACCTCATCTTCAACGCGTACTGGGAGCCGCTCGATTTTGAACTCCCGGTTCTCGAGGAAGTCTCGAACGGGTGGCAGCGGATCGTCGATACCAGCCTCGAGTCCCCGGAGGACATCGTGCCCCACCTCGGTGAGGCGCCCATCGTGGGTGCCGGGACCTATCTCGCCGCGGGACGCTCCGTGATCCTGCTCGTTGCGAGACAGCTCGCCGATCCGGCCTCCCGGGGATCGGATGGCTGATCGGGATCGAGCGTAGGTCGACGCGCCGGATACGCGGCGTACGATAGGGTCCATGCACGAACCAGCCGCCGCGACCGACATCATCGCCGCGATCCGGGCCAACGTCATCGGTGAAGACGAAGCCGTCGTCGGGCCGTTCGGCCTCAGGCGCGTGACGTACGCCGACTACACGGCGTCCGGCCGCTCGGTCGCGTTCATCGAGGACTTCATCCGCGAGGCCGTCCTGCCCTTGTACGGCAACACGCACACGGAATCGTCGGGAACCGGATTGCAGACGACCCGGTTCCGCGAGGATGCCCGACGGATCATCCGCGACGCGGTCGGCGCGACAGCCGCCGACCACGTGGTCCTGTTCGCCGGCTCCGGATCCACCGGCGCCATCGACAAGCTGATCGATTGTCTCGAGATCCGGCTGCCCGCCGATCTCGACGCTCGCTACGACCTCCGGGCGCGGATCCCAGCGGCAGAACGGCC
>SPCO01000088.1 GCA_004525275.1 Thermomicrobiales bacterium
TGGTGTCGGCCGCGCCGCTCCCGGTCGCGCTGCTGTCGGCCCCGCTGCGGCCAGCCGCGCCGACGAGGCCAGCCGCGCTGATGTTTGATTCTGGGCGGGTCCGGCCACAGCGGATCCCGTATGCCCGTTGGTGGCATAGACCGTGGGCAAGCCACCCGAAATGCGCCAGAGACCCCCTCGGCGCCAAATATGCCGGCAATAGGCATCAACAGAAGGAGACGCCGCCAACGGCCCCGAATCAAGCATCAACTGCCGCCGCTCAAGCACCAGACTCCCCCTGGATCAAGCAACCAGCCGCCCACGGACCACGAATCAGCACTCAACCGGTGATCAGACCGAGTTCGTTACCGACACGATCGAACGCGCTGAGCGCGAAATCGAGCTGCTTGTCGCCATGGGCAGCCGTGACGATCGTACGCAGCCGCGACTTGTCGATAGCAACGGTCGGGAAGACCACCGGCTGAGCGAACACCCCCTCGTCGATCAGCCGATCGCTGAAGCGGCCCGCGGTAGCCGGATCGCCCATCATGACCGGGGTGATCGGTGTCTCGGAGTGACCCGTATCAAAGCCCAGCCGCTGCAACTCGGCCTTGAAGTACCGGGTGTTCGCCCACAGCTGAGCCTGCAACTCCGGCTCCTCCTGCATGACCCGCAGGGCCTCGCGACACGCCGCCACCACGGCTGGCGGCTGTGACGTGGAAAACAGGAACGGGCGAGCTCGCTGGGTGAGGATCTCGCGCAGAGCCAGCGATCCGGCCACATACCCGCCGAGCGAGCCGACCGCCTTGGACAGCGTGCCGACCTGGATGGCCACACGCCCGTGCAGACCGAAGTGATCGACCGTTCCGCGGCCGTCCCGCCCCAGAACCCCCGAGGCATGAGCGTCGTCGACCATGACGGCCGCACCAAAGGCCTCGGCCGCCTCGACGATCCCGGGGAGTGGCGCGATATCGCCATCCATGGAGAAGACCCCGTCGGTCACGACCAGGATCAAGCGGTGCTCGCCGCCGCCGGCCCGGCCATCGCGCCGAGCGCGCTCCAGGATCTCACGCAGGGCAATGACGTCGGCGTGCGGGTAGATCTCGCGCGGCGCCTTCGATAGCCGCATGCCATCGATGATCGAGGCGTGATTGAGTGCGTCCGACACGATCAGGTCGGTCTCGCCGGTGACGGTCGGGATCACACCCGTGTTGGCGGTGAAGCCGGACTGGAAGGTCAGCACAGCGGGCGTTCCCTTGAATTCGGCCAGCTCGCGCTCAAGCTCCTCGTGCATGGACATCGTGCCGGCGATCGTCCGAACGGCGCCGGACCCGACCCCGCGGTCATCGACCGCCTGGAGGACGGCCGCTCGAAGGCGCGGGTGATGGGTCAGCCCGAGATAGTCGTTCGACGAAAGACTGACGAGGCGTCGGTTATCGACCGAGACGATCGGGCCCTGGGCCGACGACATGATCCGGAGGGCACGGTACAGGTGCCGCTCACGGAGGCCCGCGACCTCGTCATCGAGGAAGGCCATCGGGTCGGGGCGCCCGACGGCGCTGCTCACGAGGTCCAGTCCATGACGACCTTGCCGGAATCGCCGGAGCGCGCCGCGGCGAACGCCGCCTCATATTCGCGGAACCCGAATCGGTGGGTGATGGCCGGCGTGATGTCGAGCCCGGACTGGAGCATGACCGTCATCTTGTACCAAGTCTCGTACATCTCGCGGCCATAGATGCCGCGCAGGGTCAGCATCTTGAACACGATGGCGTTGACATCCAGGGCGATCTCCTCGGTCGGGATCCCCAGGATCGCCACGCCACCACCGTGGGCCATGGCTGCGATCGCCGCCTGAAGCGCTGCCGGCACACCGGACATCTCGAGCGCGATATCGAAGCCCTCCACCATGTCCAGCTCGTCGAAGACATCGGGCAGCGCGCGTTCGCGCGGGTCGATCGCCAGGGTCGCCCCCATCTTGATGGCGAGGCTGCGTCGGTACGCGTTCGGTTCACTGACGACCACGTGGCGAGCTCCCGCATGCCGGGCGACCGCGGTCGCCATGAGTCCGATCGGTCCAGCACCCGAGACCAACACGTCCTCGCCAAGGACGGGGAACGCAAGGGCGGTGTGCACCGCGTTCCCGAATGGGTCGAAGATCGCCGCGACTTCCTCGTTTACGCCCCGCCAGTGGCTCCAGACGTTGGACATCGGCAGGACGACATACTCGGCAAAGGCGCCATCGCGACCGACCCCCAGGCCGATGCTCCGCGCACACAACTCACGGCGACCGGCCAGGCAATGGCGGCATCGACCGCAGACGACATGGCCCTCGCCCGAAACCAGATCGCCCGGCGCGAAGCCTGCGACATTGGCGCCGACTTCCGCGATCTCGCCGACGAACTCATGGCCGACGACGAGGGGTGGGGCGATCGTCCGAGCCGCCCAGGGATCCCACGACTCGATGTGGAGGTCGGTTCCGCAGATCCCGGTCTTGTGGACTCGGATCAGGACGTCGTTGATGCCCACGACGGGCATCGGGACCTCACGGAGCTCGAGACCCGGCCCGGGATCGGTCTTGACCAGCGCGAGCATCGCCGGGCGCTCAGGGACGGCCGAGGAGATCGTCGAGTTCAAGCTCCGCACCGCCGTCACCGAATTCGTCTTCGGCGTCGACCCAGTCGACGATCGGATTCTCCACCGAGCCGATCCCGTCGATCGCACAGCGCACCCGGTCGCCGGGCAGGAGGAAGACCGGCGGGTCGCGAAAGACCCCGACACCGGACGGCGTCCCAGTCGCGATGATGTCACCGGGTTCGAGCGTGATCGAGCGGCTGATGAACTCGATGAGTTCGGCCACGGTCCAGATCATGTCCGAGGTCGAGCTGTCCTGCATCAGGATCTCGCCGCCATCATCGGGACCGGAGCCCGGGATCCGCCACGACCGAACCCGAAGCGTTTGCGGATCGGGGATCTCGTCCGCAGTGACGAAGACGGGGCCCATCGGGAGGAACGTGTCGGAGCCTTTGGCGCGCAGCCACTGGCCATCCCCCACTTCACCCTCCGCGAGCGCGGCCGGGACTCCCTGCCAATCGCGGGCGCTCACGTCGTTGACGACGACATAGCCGGCCACGTGATCGAGGGCATCCTCGCGTGAGACGCGTCTGGCCAGCGTTCCGATGACGACCCCGAGCTCGACCTCCAGGTCCAGGGCGACGGTCCCCTCGGGGCGGATGATCGGCTCGCCGTCGCCGATCAGGGCATTGGCGAACTTCGAGAAGAGGAGCGGTCGGGTGGGTGCCGGCCGGCCGCCCTCGGCCGCGTGCTCCCGGTAATTGAGTCCGACACACACGATCTTGCCCGGATCCGGGATCGGCGGGATGACGTCGACGTCTTCAAGTGCGAACCCGACGGCACCTTCGAGGGCCTCGGCGCGCGAGGCCAGTTCGGAGAGGGCCAGCGGGTCGAGTTCGATCCCGGTCAGGAACCCTTCCATGATCGGGATGAGTCGGTCGCCGACGAGCAGGCCGGTGCCGGCATCATCGGGACCGAGGTAGGAGACGAGTCGCATCGACGACCTTTCTGATCAGCTGGGCGACGGCGCGACGCTCGGCGAATCGCTCGGGACGGGGCTTGCCGGCTCAGTGCTCGGACTCGGACTCGGACTCGGACTCGGGCTCGGGCTGGGACGATCGGGCGCAGGACAGACCTTCTCCGCGTTGGTGACGCCGCCCCATTGGTTCCAGAACGCCGTGACCTGGGCTCCATCGAACGTGTCGAGCGGCAGGACGCGACCCCAGACGAGGGCCTGGAACGGCGAGCTCATCTGATCGAACCGGGCGATGACCGGACCGCAGTCCTGAGCCGGTGGAAAGGCCTCCCAGAATGCCTTGAATGCAGCCTGTCCCTCGGGCGTCGCGCCGGCGCTGGTGCCCTGGTACAGGATCACCAGACCGCCGTGCTCGAGGTTGTGGACCCAGCCTTGCGGGATAACGCTGTCATCCGGTCCGTAGACCCGCGCGGCGATCGGACCCGAACCGTCGACGTTGGCATGCTTGCCCGATGCCGGTGCGCAGTAGGTGTAGGTGACCTTGTCGCCCGGGCCGATGTGACCGGGACCCATATCGGGCTGGACATATCCGAGGGCTTGCGTCGCTCCTGCGGTTGGCGGGGCCGTCGGGTCCGGGGTCCAGATGGTCGAGCATGCGTACGAGGGCTGAGCCGCCGAGGTGAATACAAAGACCGACAGGAGCGCCACGCCGACCAACGACGCGACGATGACGATCGCGGTCCGGTAGCGCTCCATGAAGCTCGGCTTGTAGGCCGTGCGCTGGCGTTCGCGCCGCCCGGCACGGGTCGATGTCGGCGTGCTGACCGGCGTTCCGGCGGTCTCGGCGGGCCGTTCTGTCGATGGCGCGTTCGAAGAGGGACTGCCGGGTTGCTGGCGCCGGCGGCTGGCTTTGCTCACGTGGTTGCCTCGTTGTTCATATCGCAGGGGGAGACTCGTTCGCACGATAGCGCGTGCACGCGAAGGTTACCGTCCCGGGCCGGGATCATGGCGGAAACCGACTTCATTGTTCGTTCAGGTAGGTTCGGATCTCCGGGCGAAGCAGGCCACGGAAGAGGGCCAGGGCGAGCGCGGCCACGAAGATCGCCTCGATGATCAGTCGGCTCAACGCCAGGATCGGGATGAGCGGGATCGTCAGGCTGGCCAGGCCGATCGCCAGACCACGAGCGGCCTGTTTTCGTTGCAGGACCAGGGTGGTGGTAAAGATCGTGTAGGCAAGGAGGGCCATGACCACGAACCCCTCGAAGCTGATCGGGGTCGAGATGGCCAGGTCGACGACCGAACGCAGACTGACGCCGATCCCGGCCAGGATCAGGAACGCGTAGACGAGATAGAGGCGGATGCCACCAGGCATCGCCCGGATGCGAGCGATCATCGGGCATGCATCGTACCGGAGATGGCCGGGCAGGCCCGCGGCCCGATCGGCGGCCAGGATCGGCGGCCCGGATCTGCGGCGTTCGGCGCCAGGCGCCTCTACGGACCGATGAGCCAGTGCGGGACCGGTCTCGGTGGTTGTGTGAGGCGCCAGACGCTCGTGACGGACGATATCGGGGCCGATCGGGGCCGATCGGGGCCGATCGGGGCGACTTGAGCGGAATCCAGACGGCTGACCAGTCGGTACGGGCGCCTGACGCCCATGCGGCCTGCGGCCCGATCTCGGTCGCTCTGAAATCGGGACGGGATGACGAGAAGAGATTTCGGTCGTACTCTCGCTCCTATGCCTGATCTACCGATCGATCTTGAGGAAGGGCTCGCCGAGCGGCTTGCCCGTTCCCTGGATGTCGAGGCAAAGATCCCACGGACGCTGGAGGCACTCGGTCCAGTCGGGGGACGGGACGTGTTGCTCCTGGATGGCGCCGATGGGATTCGAGCCGGGCAACTGAGAGAACTCGGAGGCAGGGTCGCGTTCGCAGCAAATGGACCGGCTGGCATCGACGCGCCCGACGACTCGGCCGATCTGCTGGTCAGCCTCTGGGGACCGTTCCAGGGCGTCGGCGACGCGGAATCGGCGGAGGCGACGCGTGTCCTTCGGCCCGGTGGGCGTCTGCTGATCGTGCTCGACTACGGTCGCGATGATGTCTGCCACCTGCGCGGGGACCAGCCGGAGTACGGCCGTCTCAGCCGCCGCGATGGACCCCTGCTGGCGACGGGATCGAAGGTCCGGGTCATCCATTGTTTCTGGACATTCGCGACGATGGATGAGGCTGGCTCATTCCTGGGCGACGCCTTCGGGGAGTCGGGCCGCGAGGTCGCCGGTGGGCTGAAGCGGCCGCGTCTGTCCTACAACGTCGCCATCTACCACCGGACCGTTGGGGCCGTCGCTTGAAACGCATCACCCCCGGCATGGTCTTCCTGGCGGTGGCCCTGATCGGCTCGATCGCATTCTTGCTGTACGCCATCACGGTTCGGGATGCCTCGCAGATCCCGTTGCTGGCCGCCGGTGGGGTGGCCCTCGGCATCGTGTTCCTCGCACTGGCGACGTATACGCTGCGCGTGACCTGGCGGGCGGGCATCGCGGGCAGAGACGCGTCCGCCCTGGCCCTGGCGTTCGGTGGTGGCATCGCGGCGATCATCGGGTTCGGATGCATCTCCGGAGCCATCATCGTGTTCCTGCTGGCTCGGTCGGGCTGACTGGTAGACTTCGCGGGCGCTCTAGCCCCCATCGTCTAGAGGCCTAGGACGCCACCCTTTCAAGGTGGAGATCAGGGGTTCGAATCCCCTTGGGGGTACCACTGCTGCTACCATCGGCCGCGATGGAGATCATGGGCGTCCAGATCCGGACGATCATCAACGACAACACGGCTGCACGCTGCGATGGCTGTCTTCAGGTCATCGATGGGACGCCCTGGCGGGTCAA
>SPCO01000217.1 GCA_004525275.1 Thermomicrobiales bacterium
CAACGAAGCTGCGCATGCGGCCGATCGATGTCGGCCGCTCGCCAGGGCGCTCCAGTCGGAACGTGCCGTCGTCGTCACGCAAGACGCGCGGCGATGGCAGGTACGGCTCGAGCCGCTCCCCGACCCCGACCGGGCCGGCGCCGGGTCCGCCACCCCCATGAGGAGTCGAAAACGTCTTGTGGACGTTGAAGTGCATGACATCGAAGCCAGCTTCGCCAGGCTTGAAGCGGCCCATGATGGCGTTGAGGTTGGCCCCATCCATGTAGGCCAGCGCGCCGGCTGCGTGGACCGCCTCGAGGAGTTCGCCGATCCGAGCCTCGAACAGCCCGAGCGTGGATGGGTTGGTGATCATCACCGCCGCCGTCTTTGGCCCAAGTGCCGCGCTGAACGCGTCGAGATCGACGCCACCGTCCGGCGCGGACGGGATGGTGATCGCTCGATACCCGGCCATCGTTGCCGTTGCCGGGTTGGTCCCGTGACTCGAGTCGGGCACGAGGACCTCGTCCCGATCCGCCTCGCCCATCGCTCGGTGGTGGGCTCGGATCATGAACAGCCCGGTCAGTTCGCCCTGAGCGCCGGCTGCCGGTTGGAGCGTCACGGCGCGCATCCCGGAGATCGCGGCCAGCGCGCGCTCGAGTTCCCACAGGAGCTGGAGCGTGCCTTGCGCGGTCTCATCGGGAGCCATCGGATGGAGTTCTGCGAACCCGGGCAGGCGAGCCGCCCATTCGTTGAGCTTCGGGTTGAACTTCATCGTGCATGAACCAAGCGGATAGAAGCCGGTGTCGATGGAATAGTTGAGCTGTGACAGGTTGACGTAGTGACGGACGACATCAGGCTCGTTGAGCTCGGGGAGACCGGGCGGCGTGGCCCGTCGCGCGGCCGCAGGGATCCGATCGAGGGCATCATGGGGCGGATGCGGGATCTTGCCCCCGCCGCGACCCGGCCGGCTGCGCTCGAAGAGGGTCGGTTGCAGGCGATCGCCGACGATGGTCATCGGGTCGCCACGGGGATGTCCGTGTGGTCCAGGACGGCCGCCATCGCGCTCGCGAACCGGACGATCTCGGCCGATGTCGTTACCTCCGTGGCGCACACCAACAGGCCATCGGACAGGCTCGGGTCATCGGGCTCGGCCTCGGACAGCACGAGACCGGCCAGGATCCCCTCCCGGAGCAGTCGCCGATGGACGGTCCGAGCATCGGGCACGCGAACCACGAATTCGTTGAGATATGGACCTTCGTGCATGCGCTCGACCCCCACCGCCGCCAGCGCAGCCTCGAGTTCAGCGGCCCGGGCCGCGCCCAGCGTCGCGACATCGCGCAACCCGTGCGGGCCAAGGGTGGCCAGATAGATGGATGCCGCCAGGGCAAGCAGCGCCTGGTTCGTGCAGATGTTGCTGGCCGCCTTGTCGCGGCGGATGTCCTGCTCTCGCGCGCGCATGGTCATCACGAACGCCCGCTTGCCGTCGAGGTCGGTCGTCATGCCCACCAGGCGTCCCGGGATCTGGCGTACGAGTGCATCGGTCGAGGCCAGGATGCCCAGATACGGTCCGCCGTACTGCGGAGCGATGCCGAGCGGTTGCCCCTCACCAGCCGCGATATCCGCTCCGTACGTCCCGGGTGGTGCCAGGACGGCCAGACCGACCGGCTCAACGACGGCCACGAACAGTGCCCCTGCTGCATGGGCGAGCCGGCCGATCTCGGGCATCGGTTCGAGCAACCCGAGGAAATCCGGCTGCGCGGCGATGACCCCAGCCACCGGACGATCTGGCTCGGCCAACATCCGCTCGAGAGCGATCAGATCCGTGGTCCCCGCGACCGGCCCATCGAGGACGAGGGGGATCTCCTCAAGTTCGAGGCCACCCTCGAAGTAGGTCCGGGTAGTCTGGCGATAGTGCGGATGGACGCTCCGCGATATGAGAACGCGCTCACGTCGCGTCGCCCGGCAGGTCATCAAGGCCGCTTCGGCCGTGGCCGCCGCGCCATCGTAGTGGGAGGCAGATACGACGTCGAGATCGACGAGTTCGGCCAAGAGCGATTCGTACTCGTAGATGCTCTGCAGGGTGCCCTGGCTGATCTCCGGCTGGTATGGCGTATAGGCCGTGTACCACTCACCGCGCAACAACAGCTGGTCGACCGCGGGTGGGCTCCAGTGCCGGTAAACACCGGCCCCGAGGAAGGAGGCCAGATCAGTCCGATTGCGTGCAGCCAGGCCGGAGAGGCGGGCGGCAAGCTCGAGTTCCGGTTCCGGTTCGGGTAGGTCGAGCGCAGAGGCGCGAAGCCCGACCGGGATGTCCTCGAACAGCTGGTCGACGGAGTCGATCTCGAGTGTTTCCAGCATCCGGCCGCGATCGGCCGCGGTGTGTGGTCCGTATGGCATCGGGTCGAGTCAGCCGGCCGCGATGAGGGAGTCGTAGCCGGCCGCATCAAGCAGACCGTCGAGCTGGCTCGGATCCGCCATGTCGAGACGGATCATCCATCCCTCCCCGTACGGATCGCTGTTCACGAGCTCGGGGTTCGTCGCGAGTTCGCTGTTCGTCTCAGCCACGACCCCACCCAACGGGGCGAACAGGTCACTGACCGCCTTGACCGACTCGACCACGCCAAAGGCGGCCGCCGCCTCAAGCGACCGTCCGATCTCGGGCAGCTCGACGAAGACGATGTCACCGAGCTGCTCCGCGGCGTAGGCCGTGATCCCGATCGTGGCTTGATCGCCTTCGATCCGGACCCACTCGTGGTCGGTTGTATAGCGAA
>SPCO01000044.1 GCA_004525275.1 Thermomicrobiales bacterium
GCGGCACGGAGGAGTGTCGTCCGACATCTCACGATCCTTCACCCGCGGTTGTCAGACGCCTGCCTGGAAGATCAGTTCGTCGTCTCATCCACGGCGAACACACGACTTCTTCCGGCCCGAGCTTCCGCACGATCCCGCAGGTCGGCGAAGTGCGCCCGCATGACGCTTCGAATGAGCGGGCGGGCCAGTAGCCTCGCCCGGAGTTGATCAACGATGCCGTGTGGGTCATAGGTGCCCGTATAGGTCACGACCGACGTATCGGCAGACCCGGCCCCAACCGAGATCGTCTCGCGAAGCCCTCGAACCGGGCCATCGAGGTGCTCATAGTCGATCCGGTTCGGCGGGCTGACGCGGACCCGCTCGCGCGTTCGGACCAAGCGTCCCTGGCCGGCCGGTAGCGGCACTCGGGTCCAGAAATCGCAGATGGCCTCTCCATCGCGTTCCTCGAGGACCTCGACTCGCTCGTCGTCCTTCTGGGACCCTTGACCGATCGCCGCCAACATCTGGAAGATGAGCCCTGGCGGTGCCGCGATCTCAACCTTGACCGGCCCGACCTCGATCGGCTTCACGGTGCGCTCCAGATCGTCGTTTCGGGGGAGAACGCGGCCCAGGCAAACCAAAAGTGGTCGCCGTGGACGACCGGTTCGAGCTGCGAACCGGCCAACGGACCGTCGGTCGCCTGCCCGGTGATGGACCAGGTCGAGCCGGTCTCGACATCGGTGATCGGGCCTTCCCGGCCGCCCGTCCGGGCGAAGGTGAGTCGCTGCCCGTCGACGACCGGCGCGAAGACACCGGTCGCCCCGACATCCCGGCCAGCGTCGATCGTCGATCCATCGAGTGCCGCGGCGGTTCCGGGAGCCCAGAAGACAACGACCGGCTCGGGCAGATCGATCTCGATCGCGCCCATCGCATCGAGGGCCGTGTAGGGGATCGCGATCGTGCTGCCGTCCTGGTCGATCGTCACGACCCGCTCCTTGGGAGCCAACCGCCCATCGATCTCACCGGCGAACAGGAATGGACGCTCATCGGCCCGATCGTACCCGGGATATGGGTTCTGGCCGTAGGGGCGGTTCTCGCCCGTGTCGCGGCTCAGGACCTCGCCGTTCGGATACGCGGTCGCGAAGTCCGCGAGCGAGACGATCTGGGCGGGCAGGAACGTGAGTTTCGTGTCGGTCAGGCTGCCCACGATCGCCTGACCGGTCGCCTGTTGCCACCACGATTCGGTCTGTCGGTCGTACATCACGAGATCGCTGAATCGAAGGTTTCCGGTCGTTCCAAAGTCATGAACGACGTCAGCCACTCGTCGATCGAAGACCAGTGCCGTGTGGCACAGCGGGCAGAATGTCACGACGACCGGGACACCACCCAGCGTGTCGTTGACGATCTCGTGCCAGACCAGGATGGCCAGCGGATATGCTCGAGCGGACCCACCGATGTCGAGCGAGATGACCGGCGAGGACGGAGCGAGCCAGGTCTGTGCGTCGGCGATCGACTCGAGCTTTGGTTCGTCGATCGATGGGATGCCGTCCTTGGGCGGCCCACCCCCCTGAAACTCACCGAGGTCCACGGAGGCCACCGTGAAGTCCGTTGCCCAGTTCGCGGTCGAGACGCGGAGATCGTTGATGTCGGGCGCGTCGGTCACCTGTGGTCCCCCGCTTGGTCCGCCGGGTGTGGCTGTCGGGGCCGGTCCACCGGGGCCGGTTTCGGCCGGCGCCTTGGGGGAGCGTGGCGCGGCCGTGCACGCGGCCCCGATGAGCGTGACCCCGAGGAGCGTGGCGACGATCTGCTTGGCTCGCACCTTGTCATCGTACGGATGGCGCTTGTATCCGCTGTGACGTCGCATACGCTGTCGTCGACGTAAGGTCATGGGCATGAGACCGACGCAGCTCACCGGTAACGCCGTTCGCCTCTATTTCGAGCTGAGCTATCGGCTGCTGATGGACTCGCCCGAGGGTCGCCGCTTCCTGCGTCTTGTCGGCCCGACGCCCGGAAGTCAGGTCCACGGCTACACGACGGCGAGTGATCTGGACGCGCTGATCCCGCACCTCGGGCCCGGCATCAAAGATCGACTGCTCGATCTCGGCAGCGGCGCCGGCGGTATCGCACTCGAAGTGAACCGGCGAACGGGCGCTCAGGTGACCGGCATCGACCTGTCGGCCAGGGCCGTCGTCGTGGCGACGGCGCGGGCCGAAGCGAGCGGTTTGCACCCTGGGGTGGCGTTCGTCCGCGGCTCGATTCGCAGACCGCCATTGGTCGGTGCCACCGGAGCGTTCGCGCTCGATTCGCTGATGTTCGTGCCGCTCGACGCGGACGTGCTTCGTGGCATCGATGCCGCGCTTGACGGACAGGGACGGTTGTTTGCGACCGCCCTCGCGGTAGGGTCCTCGGCCAGCGACCCGATCCGGGTGGCCGCGGATGAGCTCGGATTGACCACGATCGTGAGCGAAGACGTCACCGATGATCTCCGACGAACCAGTCGACACCGGCGCCGCGTGGCCGCCTATCTAGCGCGTCGCGGCCCCCGCACGATCCGGGGTCAGGTGGCGATGACCGTCATTACCGCCGAAGAGCTGGTGGTCGGGTCGCTCGCGCACGCCGGCCGGCTGCGTCGATGGCGAACCGTCGTGCGATTCGGCGGTCCGACCGACTGAAACGGGTCAGTCAACCGGGAACGCGACGACCCAGCCAGGTCGCCAGCGCAACGCCGATCAGGATCACGAGACCAGTCAACCACTCGGCGTCATCGGGGGCGCCTCTGGCAGTAAGGGCGGTGGCGACGACCACTACCACGATGAGACCGCCGGCGATGTGGGCCACCAGTGACGACCATGACATCGGAGCATCCGTGTCGACGGCCCGACGGACCCATACCGCGACGACCATCGGCGCGGCCGGCATGAGGTGAAAGATGAGGCCCGTCGCGATGGACAGGGCGAGCCAGAGTGCGCCGGCACCGAGCGTAGCCAGCACGACGATGATGCTTGCCCGTACGGTCATCCCTCGGCTCCAGGCGTATCGTCCGAGCGATTGCCGCGCGTCGCCAGCAGGAGAGCGATGATCCCGATGACCGGGATGGCCACGACCGCGGCCAGGACGAGCGGTGCCTCGATCGCCAGCCGCCGGGCCGCCGACTCCACGGTCAGGGCGAGGTCGGACGCGCCGAGGGCCGCGTAGATACCCCCGAACGCGTTGCCGCCCTGGAACACGATGAATGCGATCCCGAGAACGATGAACAACAGACTCGAGATCACCACCGAGACATGCCGGCGCCATGGCCCGATCTGGATCTCGCGACCCCGCAATCGACCCCGGCCCGAAGCGCCCAGCCGTTCCCACATCAGAGCCAGGATGAGCAGCGGCGCAGCCATGCCGGCGGCGAAGACCGCGAGGAGCAGGGCACCTTCGAGCGCACCGCCCGATGCGCCGGCGATGGTCAGGACACCCCCGAGCAGGGGACCGGAGCAGAACCCGCCGATGCCGTACACGAGACCCAGGGCATACGTGGCTGCAAGCGACTCACCACTGGCCCCGAACCGGCTCCCGGAGATCCGGCCCGCACCCGGCAGCTCAAAGCCACCGACCGCCAACTGGAACGACCCGATCACGATGAGGAGCAAGCCGGCGATGACCGACAGTTCGGACCGACGCTCAAGGAAGAGGCTTCCGATCGCGCCGATCCCCAGGCCCAAGGGGATGAACAAGGTGAGTAGGCCCAGGTAGAAAACGCCGGTTCGGAGCACGAGCTGGCCATGCGACGGGAATGCGTAGGCGAAGAACGCCGGTAGGAGCAGCGCGGAGCACGGGCTCAGCAGGGACAGAACGCCGCCGACGAAGGCGACCAGCGCCTCGATACCCATAGTCGCGTTTCAGCTACTGCGTCGCGAGGGCTGCATCGATCGCAGCGGCGAAGACTTCAAAGGGTTGGGCGCCGACGATCCGCTGATCACCGATCACGAATGTCGGTGTGCCATTGAACCCGTTCTTGCGAACCTTAGCGAAGTCGGCCTGCACGGCCGAGCCATAGCGGTCGGCATCGACGCATGCGCCGAATGCGGTCGGTTCCAGTCCGAGCGTGTCACCGAAGCCCTTGAGATTGCCCGTGGAGAAGGCGCCTCCGTTTTCGCCAGCTTGATTCTGGTAGAGGAGGTCGTGGTACTCCCAGAACTGACCCTGGTCGCCGGCGCAGCGAGCGGCGTTGGCCGCCGTTCTGGACTCCTGACCGATCCAGGCGAAGTCATGCCAGGCCAGACGCACGCGGCCGGTGTCGATGTAGACCGCCCGGATCTGGGGCTCGACGGTGCGGGCGAACGCGCCGCACGATGGACACTGGAAGTCGCCGTATTCCTCGATGAGGACGGGCGCAGCCTGGTCACCGAGGACCGGTCGCGTGGCCTTGACGCCTTCGGAAGCCGGCGAGCTCGCGACCGTCAGGGCGACCACGACGACGGCCGACAGGGCCGCGACGATGAAGATCGCCGGGAACGCCCAAGAGCGAAGACGCCCTGAGCGGACTGCCGTCTGATCCTTCCGGGTAGCCCTGGATCGGCTGCGCTTGCTCACGCCGCGTCTCCTCCGACGGCGACGACCGCGGTGTATCGAAGGGTCCCGTCGCGCACCGCCGCGCGAACGGATTCGATGAGTTCTCGAGTCAGTTCAGGCGTGGGGATCTCGTCCGTGTATGTGGCCGAAGGACCGATCAACGCACGCAGATCGAGTCCGAGATCGCGGACCGCGAGGCGGGCGACGGCCAGACGAGCCTCGATTCGGTCGATGAGCGTGAGGATCGAGGTCGAGCGGTCCCAGCGGTCGATGATCCGAAATCCGGCCTCGGGCAATCGATCGTCGATCTCCCCCGGCCGCCAGGCGTTCGTCACGCACAGGGCGGCGCCGATGATCCGATGGCCGAGCGCCGGAAGCGGATCGCCGATCACCTCGACGTCGCTGAGCAGCAACGCACCACCCGGTCGGAGCGATCGAGCGATCTCGGCCAATGCGGGGCCACGGTCCACGGTTGAGAGCACACACTCGGCCAGGACGGCGTCAAAGGATCCGTCGTCGAAGGGCAGATCCGGCAGCGCGGCCGTCGTCCAGTGCACCCGCAGGTCGCCGGCTCGGGTGCGTGCTCGAGCCAGGACCGGCCCATTCGCATCGACCGCGTCCACGCGCAGCCCGAATTCCGCGGCGGCGATCTGGGCGCTGGCCCCGAGTCCGCAACCCACATCCAGGAGCTGGGCGCCGGGTTCAAGCCGGGCGGCGCGGAGCAGGTCTCGGGTGCTCTCGAGTCCACCTGGATGGAGCGAATCGCCCACCAGCAGTTCCGCCAGCGGGCTCCCGTAGACCGCGGAACAGCAGGCGACCACCGAAGCCGAAGGCTTGACCGCCTGGGTCGAGTCGATGGTCACAGGGCCGGTTCCAGAACCCGGATCTCTCGACTGCCGCGTCGTCGGGCGGCCAGGCGAGCCCGAGTCTCCTCGCGATAGCCAACCGTGTTGTAGGTGCAGAACGGGATCA
The DNA here is from genome assembly GCA_004525275.1 of Thermomicrobiales bacterium. GTDB lineage: Bacteria > Chloroflexota > Limnocylindria > Limnocylindrales > CSP1-4 > SPCO01. The sequence goes on from SPCO01000044.1 coordinate 5,512, forward strand.
TCCGCCCATCGTCCTGGAGGATCCCGATGCAGCACTTCATGGCTTTCTTGACGTCGAACGTCCAGGGGTCCAGGAAGTCGCGCATCTGGACCATGAAGATCCGGCGCGAGAGATCGGTCAGGGCCGGAAGGTCAAGGTCGCAGGCCGCGCACACGAACGCCTCAGATTGGGCCTCGCCTGGGACGGATCCGGCCGACCAGAGCCCTTCCAGGGCGTGAAGGATGTCGCGGTCGATCCCGGGTACGGAACGGTTCGTGATGTAGTCGAGGTACTGATCGACTTCGAGGATCCGGGGCAGTGGGATCACCTCGCCCTCATCTCCCAGGTATGCATACGTCACGGAACTACACGTCGGGGAGCAGCACGGGATCGGCACGAAATCGCTGGATCGGAACGTGCCGTCCGGATGGGCATCAAGCGCGCGCATGACGTCGGGGATGGTCATTCGCCGGAGCGGATCATGGTCCGGGTGCCGGCCGCTGTGGGTCACCGGCTGGAACATCACACCGCGCACGGCCGGGTGGCCGAGACCGAATTCAACGATGGGTCCCGCTTCGTGCTCGTTGACATCACGCTCGATGGCGGCCACCAGGACGACGTGCAGGTCGGCCTCAGCCAGGCGGTCGAGGGCCCGGAGCTTGGTCTCGAGCAACGGTTCGCCGCGGATGACCTGGTATGTCTTATCGGTCAGACCGTCGAACTGCAGATAGATGAGCGGTCGGAGGGCGGCAAAGCGTTCGAACCACGCCGGGTCGTTGGCGATGCGTACCCCGTTCGTATTGACCATCACGTAGCTGATGTCGCGTTGCTGCGCCGCCTCGATCATCTCCAGGAGGTCCGGATGGATCGTCGGCTCGCCGCCCGAGAACTGGACGACCTCCGGGTGCTCCTCGAGCTCGACGAAGCGGTCGAGCATCCCTTCGACCTCGGGGACGGTCAGGTTGAAACCGGCTCCAGCGTTGGCGAAACAGACCGGGCAGTCGAGATTGCAGGCGCTGTTCACTTCGACCAGGGCCAGGCACGTGTGCTGTCGGTGTTCCGGGCAGATCCCGCAGTCGAGCGGACAGCCCTTCAGGACCTCGGTAGAGATGCGCTTCGGCGCCTGGCCCGGCTTGTTGTATTTCGCCTGCTCGACATACGCCCGGGCATCCGCGTAGATCAGGCCCTCGAACCAGCCGTGTATCTCACAGCGCTTGCGCATGTAGACCTGGTCATCGCGGAGGAGGACCTGCGCGTCGATCACCGCACGGCACTCAGGACAGATCGAACGGGTGAGCTCATGCAGGATCTCACCCTCGGGTCGTGGCTGCGGGGCGAGCGTCGGGATCATGGGCAGATGGACCTCGGTTGGGGTTGGCCGGGGTCCACACCGTAGCCTGTCGGCGTGGCCCCGTTTGGCGATGTTGCGGGCCCTCGGCGCCGTTGCGCCGTAAGCGACCCCACAGTCGCAGCCGTACTGGGGCGATATGGTCCGGAAATGAAGATCCTGAATCGACTGATCTCGAACGACGCAGACGTCTGTGCTCACGTCCCAGACGTGCGGGCCACCCCCAATGCAGACCGATGCGAGGAGTGCGGCAGCCGGTACAACGCGCGGCTGTGTGCGACCTGCGGTCATGTCGGTTGCTGCGAGTCCGGCTCCGGACACGCCCGAGCGCATGCGCTCAGCGAAGGGCACCCCGTCATCTATCAGATGCCGGCAGATTCCGGTTTCGTGTGGTGTTATGAGGATCGACGCTACGTCGGCTGAGTTCGCGATTCCCACGATATCGTGGTCGGACGTTCCGTCGGTCACGGTCGCCCAGATGACCGAGGTGGACCGATCGGCCATCGAGGACTTCGGGATCACCCTCCTTCAGATGATGGAGCAGGCCGGATCGCACCTCGCTGAACTCGTCAGCGCTGAAACGGAGGGCGCGCTTGCGGACCGGTCCGTGGTCGTGGTCGTTGGCCCGGGCAACAATGGCGGCGGCGGACTGGTCGCTGCCAGACATCTCGCCAACCGCGGCGCGCGCGTCCGTGTCGTGCTGGCTCGTCCCGTCTTGCGGATGTCCGAGGCGGGTCGACACCAGCTGGCGACCCTGATCGCCATGGGCACAGACTGTTGTGTCGCCACCTACGATCTGGCCGACGACGAGCTGGGAGAGGCACTCGCCGGCGCCGACACGATCGTCGACGCACTGCTGGGCTACAGCTCTCACGGGGCCCCCTACGGTGAGGTCGAACGGCTCCTGGGGTGCATCGTCGATGCCGATCGACCGATCATCAGCCTCGATATCCCGACTGGCCTCGATCCCGACACGGGTGGCGCGTTGGGCGCGACGGTTACCGCGACGGCGACGCTGACCCTCGCGCTCCCGAAGACTGGACTGTCCCGTGGAGAAGGACCCAACCGCGCCGGGCGCGTCTATCTCGGCGACCTCGGTTTGCCGGAAGCCCTCTACACTGCGCTCGGCATCCAAGTCGGTCGGCCGTTCGCCGCCGGCCGGATCGTTCGTCTCGATGGGAGTCCATGACTGCGTCATCCCAGTCCCGCACGTTCACGGAGAAGGTCGGACTACTCCAGGAGGTCGCGCTCTTCGCGGGACTTTCCGAGGCGGATATGCAGGCGATCGGGCACGCGACGACCATGACCCATTGCGTCCGTGGCCAGCAGATCCTGTCGCCCGACGATCCTTCCGACCGGATCCACATCATCAAAAAGGGACGGGTACGGGTCTACCGCACGACCGCGGATGGCAAGCAGCTCACGCTCGACATCTTCGAGAAGGGCACGATCCTGGGCGACATGAGCCTGCTCGGTCAGGATCGCCTCCACGAGGCCTACGCCGAGGCGATCGACGACGGGGTCATCTGCACGATCTCGCCCGACCAGCTGCGTTCATTGATCGAGCGCTACCCCATCGTCGGCGTCAACATCATCCGGCACCTCTCGACTCGATTACAGGCCGCGGAACGCGAGCTCGAGGTGATGGCCTACCAGCGGGTCGACCAGCGATTAGCCCACAAGCTCCTGGACCTGGGCCAGCGTTTCGGCGTGGAGACCCCCCGAGGAACGTTGATCCAGGCGCGACTCACCCAACAGGAACTCGCCGAGATGGTCGGCACGACCCGCGAGACGCTGGCCCACACCCTCGGCGACTTTCGCCGACTGGGGCTCCTGGACTCCGAGAAGCATCGTGTCGTGATCCGCGACGCCGAGCGACTGACCGAGATCGCGCAGGGCGACTAGCCGGGACGGACCGCCGTGTGGCACTCAGGGCGCGTTCGCGGCGAACAGATCGACCAGCTCATCCGCCCGGCGGATGCCGAAGTGATGCTCGATGATCTCGCCTTCCGGGCTGATGAGAACGAGAGGCGTCGAGGGTGGCGACAAGATCTGATCCCCGAACGTTGCCGCCAGCGACCGGGCGACGTCGGCGGTCGCGACCGCGAATCGCCAGTCGAATCCGGACCGGTCTGCGTAGACGGCCAGGTCCTCGACACGTTCGTTGGGATCCACGTCGACACTCACGTAGACGATGTCAGGATCGTTCAGGCGATCGAGCGCAGCAGCGACTTCACCCTGTTGTGTTCGACAGGTGGTGCACCAGATCGCCATCGGTTCGACGGCAACGAGCTTGCCCCGCAGGCTGTCGATGGTGAACGACTCACCGGTTCGGGCGTCGGAGAGGCTCGCGGATCTCCACGCGGCATCGAGGCCTGAAGGTTGGACACTGCTCGCTGACGAACCTGGGCTGCATGCAGCGGCGACGATCACCAAGGCGAGAACCAGGACGACATTGCGCGACTTCATGGAGCAAAGGTATCGCGGCGGTGTCGAACGAGCCGTGCGCCACGTCACAGCGCCGACGCGCGTCAGGCGTACGCTCGAGCGATGCTGATGCC
>SPCO01000229.1 GCA_004525275.1 Thermomicrobiales bacterium
GACCAGTTTGCCCAAGGTGCTCACATCGCCCAGTGAGACCGCCTCGCGAACGGCCCAGTACTCAGCGACCGCATCGCCGTAATTCCACGGCCGCCACCAACTCCCGAATCGGTCCATCCGGGCGCCGAGCGCCAGGTGCTCGTCGTGGAGCGGCGTACGCCGGAAGAGATCGACATACACGTCCGCAGCCGCCTCGCCCAGGGTGATCTGGCGCGAAGCCGGGCGGGCCGTGAACGGATCGGGAACCTCGCCCGAGCGGGCAGCGATCCACGACCGGACCTGGGGCAGGCAGGCGCCACCCTGGCAGGTCCCGAGGCAGGCGAGGCTCGATCGCTTGAGCAGCTCGAGTTCGTTGAAGCCGCGATCCCAGGCGACCGCCAGGTCATCGACGGTGGCCCCCATACAGCGGCACACGACGCCGTCGGTCGGTGGTGGTGGGAGCGGCTGAGCGGCTGCCGCCTGCCCGACCACGCGGACCGGCCCATCCCCGGCCATCCGGGCCAGGAGATCGCGCGGTGCGAGGCCCAATCCGAGGATGACCGTGTCGGCCGCGGTCGTTGTTTCCAGGCCGCTGACCGGATCTGCCATGACGACCGATCGGACCTTGCCGTCGCCTTCGAATCGAACCAGGCGCCCGGGCAGGACCGCGCTGGGCACGCCATCCGGCGGGGTTCCGACGGCCACGGCCACCCCGAGATCGACCCCGGCACGATGGATCTTCTCGGCAGCCCGCGACGTCATGAGACCGGTCAGCTCGTTGCCGGGACAGACCGGGTGGATCTCGGCCGCTCCGGTCGCGACGACGATCTCATGGGCCTCCAGGTGGAGCATCCCGGTCGGCGTTCGGGCCACGATGGTCGGGCCGGCATAGATCGCCACGACCTCTTCGCCTGTTCCGGCATCCAGGACGCGTACCGTTCGCCCGGTAGCTCTGGCCTCGGCCGCGGCCGCCCGGCCACTCGGCCCGCCGCCGATGACCGCGACCTGGACCTCGGCGCGCTCGACGACGATCGCCGGGACGACCGGCACGGCCGTCAGGCCACTCGGGCCGCTGACGGTCGGCAGCGGCGGCAATCCGCCGGCCGGGTGACGCACGACCATTTGGCCAGGCCGTGCAGCGGTCTGGCAGGTCCGGACATAGGCGATGCCATCCACCATGGCCAGGCAGTTGCCACAGTCGCCGGCCAGACACAGGGTGCCGCCCGAGCCGGGCACGGCGCCATCACGGATGACCGCGATGGCCACCGAATCGCCGTTCTCGAAGGCGACGGGAGTCCCGTCAACGATGATCCTGCCAGTTGCGGTCTCGGTCACCCGCGCATCCGCAGACCCTGGGGATCGACGACGGCCTCTGGTTGGATGCGGGCCGGCCGGCGGCGGCCGATGATCTCGATCTCGAAGGCGGCATCGGCCCCTGGCGATGCGAGCTCCGTGGGCACGTAGCCGAGCGCCAGCGAGACCTTGGCGAAGTGCCCGTATCCACCCGAGGTCACCCAGCCGACGACCTCTTCTCCGTGCCAGATCGGCTCGTCGCCGATGACATCGGCCGGGTCGTCCGGGTCGGGTTCCACGACGAGCATGACCAACCGCCGCTTCGGTCCATCGGCCAGTTCGGCTTCATACGCCGCCCGCCCGATGAATGCATGATCGAGCTTCATGTAGTGCCCGATCCCGGCCTCGAGCGGTGTATAGATCGGTCGATACTCCCGGAACCAGGTCCCGAAACTCTTCTCGAGCCGCAACGACATCAGTGCCCGGAACCCGAACAGGCGGATCCCGTGCGCCGCGCCGGCGGCCATCAACCGGTCGTACAGCGCGCGCTGGTACTCGGGCGCGACCCACAACTCGTAGCCGAGGTCGCCGCTGTACGACAGCCGGCCGATGCGCGCCGGGATCATCCCGAGGTCGATCTCGCGAAAATCGAGGAATCGCAGCGCCTCGGCCGAGACGTCCTCGTCTGTGACCGATGCCAGGACGTCGCGAGCGCGTGGCCCGGCCACGGACAATCCGACAAGATCGAGGCCCAGGACCTCAAAGCTGACGGTGCCGTCCGCCGGAAGGTGGTGGTGGAACCAGCGACTGTGATGCGTCTCGGCCGCCTGCGACCCGAACAGGAAGAAGTCCTCATCGCCGGCCCGCGCGACGGTGAATTCGCCGACGATCCGGCCCGCTTCGTTGAGCATCGCGGTCAGGGCGATCCGCCCGACCTTGGGCATCCGGTTCGTGAGCAACGATGACAGCCACGCTTCCGACCCAGGTCCGCGAACCCGGTACTTGGCGAAGTTGGAGATC
>SPCO01000046.1 GCA_004525275.1 Thermomicrobiales bacterium
ACGAGATGCTCCTGCGCCTTACGGCGTTCACCCGCGATCCGCACGGCGGCAATCCAGCCGGGGTCTGGATCGGTCGGGCACTGCCTCAGGAATCGGAGATGCAGCGGATCGCGGCCGACGTCGGGTACTCGGAAACGGCCTTCCTCGCACCGCAAGACCCACCCGAACCTGGGCGATTTCGGGTCCGCTATTTCAGCCCGCTCGCCGAAGTCCCGTTCTGCGGTCACGCCACGATCGCGAGCGCCGTTGCACTGGCTGAGCGGGGCATGACTTCAGGCCCCGCCGATCGCGGTCAGGTCATCCTGGTGACAAATGCTGGTCCAGTCGCGATCGACACGACATCGGACCCGGGCGGGCGTATCCGGGCGACATCGCTCTCAGTGCCAGCCTCGGTCGAACCACCCGCGGCCGGACTCACCGAGCGTGCGATGGCGCTTCTGGGTTGGGATCCCGTAGACCTTGATCCGACGTTGCCTCCGGCCGTCGGGTTCGCGGGCGCACGGCACCTGATTCTGGCAGCGCGCGAGCTGGGGCGTTTGGCGACCCTCGAGTATCCATTCGATCAACTCAAGTCGCTCATGCTCGAGCACGACCTGACCACGATTCAGCTCATCTGGCGGGAGGCGCCGGATCGTTTTCGGGCACGCGACCCGTTTCCGGTCGGCGGCGTGTTCGAGGATCCCGCGACAGGCGCTGCGGCCGCGGCCCTCGGGGCCTACCTGCGCGATCGCAGCGAGATCGTTGCGCCGGCTACGTTCGAGATCGTCCAGGGCGTTGAGATGGGGCGACCCAGTCTGCTGACCGTCTCCATCGAACCTGGCGAAGCCGGGGTCAGGGTGTCAGGGACGGCGGTCCCGATCTAGCCTCCGAGCAACGGGCGCATGTCGACTCGGTCCCGACCACGGCGGCTGCCGCGTCGCAACACGGACCGGGACTGAAAACACATCCCGGAGCGCGCGACGTCAGCCCGGCGCGACCTCGACCTCGGCCTCGGCTGGTGCTTCATCCTCGAAGTCGAAGGTCGTGCGCATCGGCTCCTCGCGAAGGAAGACAACGAACACGAACGCCAGGATCGCCGCGACGATGCCGACATAGAAGCTGGCCCCGATCGCGATCGAGAACGCCTCGTAGATGCCAGCCACGATATTCTCGATCAGCGGCGCGATCAGGGCCTGGGCTTCCGGTGGCACGGTGGCAAGGATGCGTTGGCCAAGATCGCCGGTCCCGGTGAGGTCGATACCGCTGCCGCCGGCGAAACCATCAACGATCGGCGGAGGCACACCAGCCGCCACCAGCTGGATCGGGATCTCCTCCACCAGTCGACTCGCCAGAACCGTACTCCCCAGCGTCAGCCCGATCGTCCCCCCGATCTGCTGAAAGAACGTCAGGCTGCCGGTGGCCACGCCGATCCGGGCGGGCGCGACGGAATTCTGGACGACGAGGGTGAAGACCGCGAACGACGGACCCACCCCGAGGCCAGTCAAGACCATCGCAAGCGAGAGCATCAGCCGGTCCGTATCCGTCTTCAGGTTCGTCATCATGAACAGGCCAACAGCGAGGAGAATGAGCGACCCGAGCATGAGGACCTTGTAACGACCGGTGCGCGCGACGATCTGGCCGGAGGCGATCGCGCTGATGACCAAGCCGACGAGCAGCGGCAAGATGCTGTAGCCGGATTCGGTCGCGCTCGCGCCGAGGACTGTCTGGAACCAGCGCGGCAGGAAGATCACCGCCCCGAAGAACCCGAATGCGGTGAGGAACATGGCTCCGACCGAGACCGAGAAGTTGCGGTTCCGGAAAAGGGTCAGGGGGACGATCGGATTCGCCGCGCGCGACTCGATCCAGACGAACAAGGCTCCAAATGCCAGGCCAGCAAGGATCAGGCCACCGACAGCAGGGTCAGCCCATTCGCCACTGGCCTTGTTGGTCAGTCCGATGAGGAACAGGGTGATGGCCAGGGCGAAGGCGGAAACACCGAGATAGTCGATATTGCGACCCGCATCCGGTCGCTTGATCGCGGGCAGCAGGCGCCCGATGATGACGAGCGAAACCAGACCGATCGGCACGTTTACGAAGAAGATCCAGCGCCAACCGAAGTTGTCGGTGATGATCCCGCCGATGGCTGGCCCGAGGAGGAACGAAAGGCCGAAGACGGCGCCGAACAGGCCCAAGTATTTGCCCCGCTCGGCCGGCGTATAGAGGTCGGCGACGACGGCAAGCGCGACCGGGAAGATCGCCCCGCCGCCGAGCCCCTGGAGGCCGCGGAACAGGATCAGCTGCCCGATGTTCTGGCTCAAGCCCGAAAGCACTGAAGCGATCAGGAAGAGGCTGACCGCGAAGATGATGACCGGGCGCCGCCCGTACAGATCAGACAACTTGCCGTAGATCGGCCCGCTGATCGTCGCCGTGAGCAGGTAGGCCGTGACGACCCAGACATAGAGCGCATTGCCGTCCAGATCCGTGACGATGACCGGGAGCGCGGTCCCCACGATGGTCTGATCGAGCGCGAACAGAAAGAGGGCCAGCAGCATCGCGCCGAGGATCTCGAGTCGCGCGCGCGAGCTGAGTTGAAGGTCGGCCGCTGCCTGTATCGACATCGATTCTGTCGCCTCCGGTCGAATTCGCGCTACGGCCCAGAGTCGAGATCGGGCCGTCCTGCGTCAGCGGAGAGTGTAGCGGGTTTGCAAGTGACAAACGGCCCCTGTATTACGGGCCATCGCACCCTTGACTCCTAGGGCCGCGGTCAGTGCGCCATCGTCATCACCCGGTCGGGCCGTAGGATGAACGGCGGCAGCCAGGCCGGGATATTGGAGAAGGGCAGCACATCCGGATGGAGATCGATCCCGAGCGATTCGCGCATGAACCGGCGGCGCGCCTGGATCCGATCCCAGGCCCCCGGGAAGCCGGCCGCAAAAGCGTCTCGGAGCGACTGGTCGGCCAGCGCCAGGCCATCCTCGATATTGGTCGTGAAGTAGGGCGTTCCCGTGGCTGGGATGATGTCGGCCTGGAACGCCATCCCGGAACGCAGCTCGGTTGTCGAGCCCGGCGCGATCGGCGAATTCAGCCATTCGTCCAGATGGATCTGATGGCCCGGGTTGAGGAAGATCCCAAAGAACGGATCCGCGAGGTGACGATCGATGATGGCCTGGAGTCGGCCACCGGTCTGGCCGACATGGAGCGCCTCATACCATTCGACGACCGCCCCAAAGTACGGTCCGACCAGGCGCTCCACGTAATCGGACACCGGATCCGGCAGCTGGGAAGCGTCCTCGACCACGAAACCGGCCCGACAGTTGAGCGCGCCCCAGATGCCGAACGCGACCGTGAACGGGTCGCCGTGCTCGATGCGTCGATCACCCGGGCTGAGCAACCCCAGGGCGGCCCGTGGCCCGGCGCTGAGCATGAGATGACAGGACAGGGGTGAGCCGTCCCAGCCCAGAAGCGCGGCCGCCTCGCGCTCCGACATGCCGGGCTCGAGTCCGACCAACACGCGACGGACCGCGCTCGAGGTTGCACACGCGGCCGCCTCCATGGCGGCCAGTTGCTCGACTTCGTTGATCGCGCGCAGCCCATCCGCCGGGTCGATGAGCATGTCGACCGAGTTCTCGACGATCCCGCTCGGGCCGGTCAGGTGTCGGAGCGTGTCAACGAGGAACGCCGGAACCTCCATTGTCGCCCGGTCCGTGTACGTCTTCCAGCCGATCACGCCAACGCGGCGCCCCGACCCGATCCCCTCGTCGCTCAGGATCTCGTCCAGTGATCGGGAGCGGTCACGCGGCTGGCCGGGCAGGCTCAGATCCTGAAATCGATGCCGGCGCAGAGGCAGGGGAGCCGCACCGGCCAGCCCGTAGCACTCGTTTCCGACGAGGATGGCCGGGTCGTCGCTCTGCCCGACGATGAGAATGGCCTCCTCGAACCTTGGGTCGAACCCGGTCAGGTAGGAGAGGTTGGCGCTGTGCTCGCGATCGGCGTAGACCACGACGCGGTCGTATCCGCGCTCGCCGGCGCGTTCCCGCAGCCTTGCCAGACGGGCAACGTGGATGGACGAAGGTATCTCCGGTTCTCGGTCGGGCATCCCGAAGTCTGGCAGCTCGACCCGGGCGAGGCGGGCCAGGGTCGCAGGTCCTGTCACGATCACGGCCCTCGGTCGATCCCGGGCTGCCACACGCGTGGCCCCGGCGCGTCGCGCTCGATGACTGCGAAGGCGTCGGCCGTCACCCGCTGCCACGGCCCCGTCTCACCGTCGGGCCACGTCACCCGGACCTGCGCCTCCTCGGAGAGCCCGAGGCCGAAGTGGAGCCAGCCAAGCTGTCCACTGACGTGACCGCCGCCAACGATCATCTCGCGGCTGGTCGTCGCGTCCCCCATCCGGACCTCCACCCAAGCCCCGATGGCGTCTCGGTTCGGGCCCGTCTCGACCAGCCGCAGGCCGATCCAGTGGCCCATCGGCAACGGTCGTTCGGCGTCGCCTGCGCCGACGTTCCGCCACACGTTGACCCGATCGCCGTAGTTGACCTCGACGAGGTCGGGAAGACCATCGAGGTTGAGATCGGCCAGTGACGCGCCGCGGCCTCGGGCGTAGTCCAGGATGCCGGCGGCCTCGGCCACCTCGACGAAGGTGCCGTCGGGCTGCCCGAGGAACAGATCCGACGGGTCCATGGTCGCGAAATCGGCCTGCTCGGCGACATTCCCCTTCGACACGAACAAGTCCATGAACGCATCGTTGTTGACGTCTACGAATTCGGGATGCCAGGACGTCGACGGCAACGGATCCCCGCCAGATGACGGCCGCGTCGCCTCCACGCCCCGCTTGAGGGCGATGTCGCGGAACATGGGTTGCGATGGACCCGAGAGGAGCGTCTGCAGCACGTTCGGGCCCTGGCTGGTCAAGTAGGCCTCCGGATATCCATCCCCATTGACGTCCTGGCTGGCAATGCCCATGCCCCAGATCCTGTACAGGACCCAGCCGTCGGCTTCCCCATACAGTCGTGGCGGCTCGTCTGGGGCGATCCGCCAGAGTTGCTCCTGGCCGTCGCTGAGATCGCTGTAGTAGTGGCGATCGTTGCTGACCCGCAGATCGCGTCGACCCGAACGGTCCCAGTCGCTGAACAGCATCGAAAGCGCGCACCAGGCCGGGGTCAGCGAGATCGCGGGGTCGTATCGATCGACGCCGGGTCGCGGCCGCACCAACTGATTGTCCGAACATAGGTGGTCGGGATCCGGATGGTCGGGGTCGACGAGATAGTTGCCGAAGGCGAGGGTCGGCAGCATCGCGTCGTTCTCCCAGGTAGCGCTGAATGCCGTCGTGACCAGATCTCCTCCATCGAGGGCAAGGGCGGTATTCGCAGGTTCGAACCGGCAATCTCCAAGCCCGCGGAGAACCACGTTCTCGCCGTCCCGCAGGACGACCAGGTCGACGTTCCCATCGCCATCGACATCCAGCGGGTAGGCGCCTTCGACACCGGTCAGCGCGATCGTGGGGTCGTCTATGGCGACGAAGCGGAGGTCGCCGCCGATCGGGCTCTTGTTGCGGTACAGGGTCGCGGGTCCGTTGCCGCCCGCGAGATACAGGTCCGGAAATCCGTCGCCGCTGCAGTCGAAGACCGCGAGGCCACCCCCAACCGCGAAGGCGAAATCACCGTCATACGCATGGTCGATCCCCGAGGCGATCGCTTCCTCGACGAAGTGCGGCGCATCAAGGGCCGCCGTCGGCGTGCTGCCGATGGGGCGGGTCAGCCAGAATCCGACGGCACCGAGCACACTCACGGCGACCACCGCGACCGCGGCGACAGACGCCAATCCGCGACGGTTCACCGGCAACCCGAATCCCGGCCCCGGGCGGGACGGCTCGTGGGCCGGCGGGATCCGGTCACGAACCGACGCGGCCCGCGTAGTACAGCTGCGCGAGCGCCCAGGCGTCCCTGCCGCAGGCCGAACCGGTCACCCGACCGTCGAAGTCGTCCGCCTGGATGTGGATGCCGCCCCACAGGCGCGATTGGCCGGCCTGGTCGGAGGCGTCGAAGTAGGTCGCCCACTCGAAGTGGATGTCCGTCGTCGGGCCGGCCTCGAACCTGAGCGATCCGGCCTTGATCGTGTAGCCGGAGATCCCGCCCGGGAAGTACTCACTCCCGGTGAACCCGGCCAGGGCCTCGGCAGCCGCGCGGCTGAACGTGCTGTGGCCCGACGTGTAACCGGGGAATGAGGGGGTGACGAACGTCGGTAGCTGGTAGGGCACCCAGTCGCCGGCAAGGATCCATCTGACGCCACCGACCTCGGTCTTGGGATCCGCGGGATGGCCCGCCCAGGCCCGGATCGCGATCTCACCTTCGTGCCTGGCCAATGAGGCGTGGCGTCCCCCTGCGGTCGTCGACTCGGGAGTCACGAGCTCGATCAGCCCCGGGACCAACGGCAGCCCTTCGGCGTCGTACGAGGGCAGAGCCGGGTCGCTCGACTGGCCGAGCCCGCCCATGTAGCGGATCATCGAGATCGGTCGGTTCGAGTCATAATGGCCCTTCAGGCCCCAGGATGCGATGGCCGCGTCGTGGACCGCCCCGTTGACCGCGAGGTAGAGCTTCACGTCCCACTCCAGTCGATCGACGGTCGGGCCGGCGCCGCCGATCCGGAGGTCCGGATCGAGCTCGTCCGATACGAGGTTGGCGAGCACGTTCCAATGGCCGGGCGGTGTCTCCGATTGAGGGCCGTCGGCCCAGAACTCCGCCATCACGCGACCGAAGTCGGCCTGGAGGACGATGTCCGGCTCGTACGGCTGACCGGTGACCGGGTTGACCGGATGGCCGCCGCCGCCGTTCGCGCCGAGCGAGTTGTTGCCGCGGGCGCCCGGCGAGATGTCGATCGTGACGCCGTCCGCGGGGTCGAGCAGGCTGCTGTCGCGGATGACCTCGACCACCTGGTCCTTGTACTCCTGGTCGGTCAACGGATCGCCGAGCCGCGGCGGCGGGCCGGGGTCCAACGGCGTGCCCGCCGGGCCTGCCGGTGGCAGGGCGAAGCTCTTGACGTAGCCCCAGTGCGTTCCTACCGCCTGCTGGACACCGTTCGTCACCGGGTTCCCATTCTGCGAGATCATGTGCTCGATCTGGAGGGGCTGCCAGCGGTTGGGGTCGGTGAGGGTCGTCCCCGAGAAGGCGACGACCAGCGGCGGATTGACCGGCTCGTAGTCGGGCGGCACGTAACCGCCGGCCTGGTTGGGGCCGTCTTCGAGGCCGTACGCGATGACCGCGGCGGCGATCCTATTGCCGAGTGCCGCGGGCGTGTCGCCCTCGGTCGTCGTCACCGCGAGTGGAAAGCACAGCAGGTCCATTGCGTCCGCGAACTGGGAGATCGATTCCGCCCCGCCGGTCGCCTTGATGAATCGCTCGGTCAGGACGCGATACGCGGCATAGCTGGTCGCCTCATTTCGGGCGGCCGCGACATCGGACGCCCGGAGCTTTTCCTTGACCAGGTAGCCCGAGGCCCCTGGGTCGTACGCGGCCCACGCGTCCCACATCGCTACCGACATGTGGAACAGGTTCCGGGCATGGACTGGCGGATTGGGTAGCGCGCGCCGAATCGCGTCGAGGAGCGCCTCGTCCCAGCGACGTGCAACCGACCACTCGGGGTGGTCCGCGGCCGGCGGACACGCGTCCTTCTGGACCCAAGGTCTGGCGACGGCGAGACCGATCACGGCAACGCCGACGAGTGCGATGCCCGCCACCACGGCGATCGCGGTGCGGCGGCGCGGACGGCTCGGAACCGACGGAGTCCCGGAGCTCGACGCGGTTTCCGAGGGAGAGTTCGCGTCCGGCATGGGAGTGGTATGCGGCTCCATCCCCGTGCCTCCTCTTGGGCTCAATCCGTGCCGTGACTGACGTGTCGGCCCTCCCGGCTGGGAGGATACCGGACGAGCTCACGACGCGCCGCTTCCATCAGCGGCTGCGAAGATCCGCTCGATCACCCGGATATTGTCGACTGCGTCCTCGGGTGGGGTGGGCGTCGGCAGATCGTCGAGGATGGCGGCCGCGAACCGGTCCGCTTCGACCGTGTATGGGTCGGCGGTCTCGAAGTTGAGGACCTCGGTATCGGGCGCTACGGGCGGATCACCGCCCGCCGTCACGAAGACCTGCGTCGGTCGGTCGGGCGGGATGTTGAATGGGATCCCGATCGATATGCGGCCCTCGGATCCGTAGATGTGGACCTGCTGATCCGACTCCATCCGGGTCGAGCAGGTGAAGCTGGCAACGCCCTCCCCAAAGGTGAGCAGCGCGCTGGTCACGATATCGACACCGGAAGCCGGGTCGCGGGTGATGACCGCCTGCACGTCGGTAGGTTCGGAGCCGTACAACATTCGCGAGAGGTTGACGTTGTAGGAGCCCACGTCGTAGAGGGCGCCGCCACCCACCTGACGGATGTTTCGGATGTTGGCGGGATCGTCGTTGAAGTACGAGAACCAGCTATGGACCGCCGTCAGGCGACCGATCCGTCCGGCGGCGACCAACTCGCGGACGGCAACCCAGGACGGATGAAGCCGGTACATGAATGCCTCCATGAGGCGAACCCCCTCGGCGGCGCAGACGTCGACCATCGCCTGGGCGTCGGCAGCCGTCATGGCCAGTGGCTTCTCACAAAGGACATGCTTGCCGGCTCGCGCGGCCGCGATCGTCCATTCGGCATGGAGGTGGTTGGGCAGCGGGATGTACACAGCGTCCAAATCAGGATCAGCGAGCAGGGCGTCGTACGAACCGTACGATCGCTCGATCCCCAGTTGATCTGCGACACGGCGTGCC
>SPCO01000182.1 GCA_004525275.1 Thermomicrobiales bacterium
ATCCGCGACCCACTACACGCTCAAAGGCACGACCGTGCCCGGGGCGACCGTGTCGATCCTGACCCCCGGTCACGACCCGTTCCTGGTGACGGCCGACTCACGTGGCGTATGGGCCTACGATGTCGACCTCCGGCGTGGACGTAACCAATTCGAGGTCAGTGCCCTCGATCCGGACACGGGGAAGCATTCCGAGGAGACGCTGCCCGTGTTCATCACGGTGCCGTTCCTCGAGATCGAAGCGCCGAACCTCATCGTCGACCAGCCGTCGGAAGGAGCCTCGTTCGAGAACGGGGCCATCCCCATCGTAGGCAGGGCCACGAATGCGGCAACGGTGGTCGTGACCGCAGCGTACACGGGCTCGTCTGGCCCAGCGCCGGCCAAGGGCGCCGCGACGCCGGCTCCGCCACCCACGCCGAAGCCGCTGGAGGTTGCCGTCGATGCGGACGGCGCATTCACCACGCCGTATGAACTCACCGCCGGTCGCTGGGCGATCACCATCACGGCCTCCAGCGAGGACGGCAAGGCCCAGTCGCTGACCCGCAACGTGTCGGTCGCGTTCAAGGGTGTGAATCTGACCGTCTCCATCAGAGGCGGGCGTTCGTGGGTCAAGGTCTGGGTTGACGGCAAGACCGATCCTAAGCTCGGGGCCGCCGGGCAAGTGCTGTCCCCGGGCACGACCCTTTCATTCAGCGGCAAGGACTCGATCGAGGTCAGGACGGGTTCAGCTGGGGTGACCATGTTCACGTTGAATGGCACATCACTGGGCGCCCTCGGCAAGGTCGGGGCCCCCGAGACGTGGTTGTTCGCTCCGCCCGACGACCCGGTCAAGACCCAGCACCGATAGCCGTGTCAGACGACCCACTGGTCGACCTCGCCGCCCGACTTGGCGACTCGTGTCTTGCCAGCGGCGTGACCGTGGCAACGGTCGAATCCTGCACAGGTGGCCTCGTCGGACACGCGATCACCGAGCGGGCCGGTTCAAGCGCCTGGTACGTGGGCGGCTTCGTGACCTATTCCAACGGTCTCAAGCAGACCGCAGTCGGAGTCCCAAACGATGTTCTGGCCTTCCACGGGGCCGTATCTGCCCAAACCGCGATGGCCATGGCCACCGGCGGCCGCGAACGCACCGGGGCGAGCGTGGCGGTCGCCGTGACCGGTGTCGCGGGCCCGGACGGCGGTACCGATGAGAAGCCGGTCGGTCTGACCTACGTCGCGGTGGCCGACGGGACCGGCCAAACGGTTCGCCGCTATCTCTGGACTGGCGACCGAACCGCCAACAAGCACGCAAGCGCCGTGGCTGCCCTGGAGTTGCTGCTGGAACGCGTGCGCGCCATCACAGGCGTCGGCGAGACATCAGACCCCTCGTGACCAGCGCCGCGGATCGGGTCTCAGCGGGTCTTCGCCCAGCGCGCGCCGCGCGACCCATCCGGCCTGGCGAACGGATCCACATCATCGGCGTGTCCGGTGCCGGAGCGAGTGCCGCGGCCCTCATCGCCCACCATGCGGGAGCGATCGTCGATGGCTGTGACCGCGACGGTCCGTCGCCATATACGGCGGCGCTCGCCGCGCTCGGGATCCCGATCTGCAGCGTGCACGATGCCACGCACGTGACGAGTCCGCCGACGCCGGACAGATTGGCAGTCACCAAGGCGCTCACGGCGGTCGAGCCCGACCATCCTGAACTCCTGGCCGCCAGGGCGGCCGGTATCGCCGCCGAACCGTGGCAACAGGTCGTAGCCGACGCCGCGATCGGCCGAACCCTTGTCGGCGTGGCCGGCACGCACGGGAAGTCGACGACGGCCGGCTGGCTCGTCCATGTCCTCGTCAAAGCGGGTCGCGACCCATCGGCCTTCGTGGGTGCGCTCCTGCCTTCGGCGATCACGGGTGGTTTGGCGGCGACCGCGCGCTGGGGATCGGGCGATGCCTTCGTGGTCGAAGCAGACGAATATGCGGGGAATTTCGATCCGTTCATCCCGGATGTCGCTGTCCTGACCAGCGCCGACTGGGATCATCCGGACGTGTTTCCAGAGAGATCGTCCGTGACCGACGCATTCGAGGCCTGGCTTTCCCGCATGCCGGACGGAGCGACACTGGTAGCCAATGTCGGCGACCCCGGCGTGGAGACCGTCGTGGATCGCCTGCGAGATCGCCAGATCAAGCTCGTCGCGTATGCGCTCGTCGACGCGTCGATCCAACGTGGCGGCTACCTGCGCGGGATCAGCGAACGGTACCGGACGGCGGCCGGTCCCGCCGGTCCGCTCCTCGGTCGCATCGTGACCGCCGACCCAGAAGGCACGACCGTCGAGCTCTACGGACTCGATCCGTTGGCCGGCGCCGTGACCATGCGGTTGTCTACCGCCGGGCGTCACAACGTGGCCAACGCCCTGGCCGTCGCCGGGTCGGCGACGTCGCTGGGACTGGGCGTGGACGAGATCATCGCCGGGATCACGAGCTTTGCCGGCGTCGGTCGGCGACTCGAGCGCAAGGGCGAGTCCCGCGGCGTCGTGGTGTATGACGACTACGGGCACCATCCCACGGCGATCCACGAGACGTTACTGGCGATCCGGCAGCGCGAGCCCGGTCGGCGCGTGTGGGCCGTCTATGAGCCGCTGACCTATGTCCGGACCGCGGCGATGCTGGAGACCTTCGCCGAGGTGCTGACCGAGGCCGACGCGGTCGCGGTGGCTGACATCTACGCGATCCGGGACACGGACTTGACGATCACTTCCGCCCGTGCACTGGCGGATGCCGTGAGCGTGAATCGACCGGACATGACTGTCCTTGCGCCAGGTACGGTGGAGGCAACGGCCGACGCTTTGGCCCTCGTGGTACAACCGGGCGATGCGGTTCTGGTCATGGGTGGCGGCCACAGTTATCGGATCGGCGAGCGTCTTCTAGAAAGGCTGGATGATCAAGGATGATCGACTATTCAACCGGCGGCGAATTGCTCGAGGCATACGGCCATGCATGGTCGACATTCGACGGCGAGGCATGGGTCGCCCTCTTCACCGAGGATGCCGAGTACCATGGAGACCCATTCGCGGAACCGATCGTCGGTCATAACGCCCTTCGGGCATTCCTGCTCGAATCCGCAGAGACGCAACGAGACGTCGACTTCGCGGTCGAGCGTCACTGGGTCTCTGGTTCGACGGTACTGGCAGCGTGGCATGCATCGTGGATGCGGCGGACCGACGGAGGTATCTCACGGGTTTCCAGCTTCATGACCGCCGAAGTTGCGTCGGACGGTCGGATCCACCGGCTCCATGAGTGGCGGATGATGGCGCCGACATCGGCAGGGTAGGGGAGAGGAGGATCGATGGCAGGAGATCAATCATTCGACGTCGTCAGTGACTTTGACGAGCAGGAACTCCGTAACGCGCTGGACCAGGTCCGACGCGAGGTGGGCACGCGCTTTGACTTCAAGGGCGTGACCGTCGATCTCAGCCAGGCCAAGGATGAGATCATCCTCGTCACGGACGATGAGTATCGGGCCTCCGCGGTCAAGGATCTCATCGAATCCAAGGCGATCCGGCGCAGCCTGTCGCTCAAGATCTTCGATTGGGGCAAGGTCGAGGAAGCCGGTGGCAACAAGGTCCGCCAGCGGATCGGTCTGCGCCGCGGGCTATCCGACGAGATCGCCAAGAAGATCACGAAGATGATCCGGGACGAGTTCCCGAAGGCAAAGTCGCAGATCCAGGGCGACGCCGTGCGCGTCTCCAGCAAGAGCCGCGACGAACTCCAGCGGGTCATGACCCGGCTCCGTGAGCTTGATCTGGCCGTCCCGCTCCAGTTCGAGAACTACCGCTGACCGTCCCCCCGACGGGGCCGACAGGACCGAAGGAGCGCAGTCGCCTTGACCGAGCTCGAGCTCACGCCGCCCCCGACAGAGGAAACGCCTCCGGACGCTGATCCCGTTGTGGACGCTGATCCCG
>SPCO01000074.1 GCA_004525275.1 Thermomicrobiales bacterium
CGCTCGACGCTCGCCCGCGTCGGGTCGGTGGGCGTACCCGACCGCCCGTGACCGGGCAGGTCGACGACGATGACTCGGAAGTGACGGGCCAACGCGGTCGCGTGTGGGGCCCAGCCGCTGCCGCGGCCGGTGAATCCGTGGAGGAGCAGCACGGGGACGCCATGGCCTCGGACGCGCACTTCGTAGCGCAGGCCATCGACGGTCACGCCACTCACCGGGCTGCGATCGCTGCAGCCACGGCCGCTGCCGCTTCGCGATGCAGCTCGACATTCCGGGATCGGGTCGTCTGGAAGTGGAGGACCCGGACGCCTGGACGACCGATCGAGTCTGCCAGCGATGTCCGCATCTCCGCCACGCCGAGGGACCGATACGCTCCTCCCAGCGCCGTCACGATCGGCCCGACGTCGATCCCGTGCGGCGTCCCGAAGAGTTCCTCGTAGTGCTCGGGGAGCCCGACCTCGGGCGCGACCGTCGTCGCCTGGGACAGGAACGAGAAGATCCCCCCACCGTCGTTGTCGATGAGCACGATCGTCGCCGAAAGACCGTGCAGGCGCGCCGCCACGAGGGCATTCAGGTCGTGCAGGAACGAGAGGTCGCCGACGACGAGCACCACCGGGCCGAGATCCGCGGCCGCCGCACCGAGCGCGGTCGAGACGACACCGTCGATCCCATTCGCCCCGCGGTTCGAGAGCGGCCGGATGGCGCGATCGCTCCCGGACAGCCAGTCGTCCATGTCCCGGACCGGCATGCTGTTTCCGGCCCAGAGCATCGCCCCATCCGGGAGGAGATCGCCGAGCACCGAGAACGGCATGCCCTCGAATGGTTCGTTCCGCGCCTCGACCTGGGCCAACCAATCGCCGAGCGCCCGGTCCGCGGCCCGGTCCGCCTCGCACCACTCCGCCGCCCAGCTCGAGACGGTCCGTGCACGGCCGTCGCGCTGCAGCGCATCACGGGGACCCAGCGCCTCCGCCAAGGCGAGGGCGGTCCCGGTCGCATCGGCCTGGACGAACGTCGTCGGGATGATCGCCGGTTCGCTCCAGGCCCGGTCGCCATCCACGACGATCTGGGTCGGTGGAACTTGCTCCAGAAGCGTCAGCATCGGTTTCGAGGTCGTGGTCGCGCCGAACCGGAGCACGAGATCAGGGAGGTGCGCATCGCGCCAGGGGCCGGGCCGGGCCAGGTGATCGCCGTGGCTGACCACCATCGTCCGGTCGTGCGGCCCACAACGCACCCCGGATAGCGGGTCGGCGATGATCGGCCAGCCCGTCGAGAACGCCAGCCGAGCGAGCGCACCGGGGAGTGCTGGGTCATCCTGCGGTCCCGCCACGATCAGCCCACGCTCTGTCGACCGGAGCCGGGCCGTCAGTTCGGCAAGCTCCGTCGGCGAGAGCACCGGGCCCCCGGCAAGCACGGACACGAATGGGCCGGCGTCGCCACCGCCACCGCCATCGTCGCCATCTGTTTCGAGCCGCCCGAGCGCCGCGCTCGGTACCAGCGGCTCGCGGAACCCGATGTTCAGGTGCACAGGTCCCGCCGGGCCACCGCGCGCCATAGCCACCGCCCGACCGATCAGCGAACGGACGTGCCGGCCCGTCTCCAGGCTCCCGTCCAGCAGCGGGAGGTCGGACGCCCAGAGGACATGGCTACCAAAGATCCCAACCTGATCGATCGTCTGGGGAGCCCCTCGTCCACGCAGTTCCGGGGGTCGATCGGCCGTGAGCAGGACCAACGGGACCCGCGCCAGGGATGCCTCGACGACCGCCGGCAGGAGGTTCGCGACCGCCGTACCGGACGTGACCACGACCGCGACCGGGTTCCGTGAAGCCCGAGCCAGACCCAGGGCGAAGAACCCGGCAGCCCGCTCGTCGAGCAGGACCCGCACGCGCAGCGCGGGGTGGGCGCGGGCGGCGAGCGCCAGCGGCGTCGAACGCGAACCGGGGCAGACGATGACCTCGAGAACGCCGGATTCGACCAGCTCGCCGATGATCCCCCTGAGGGCCACGACGTCGGTCATCGGTCACCCACCGCCAGCCCGCCGAGGGCCGTCGTCATGGTCCGGAGCTTGAGTCGCGATTCCTCCCACTCCCTCGCTGGATCCGAGTCGGCGACGATGCCGCAGCCGGCGAACAGGATCGCTTCGGGCCCGGTCACGAGGCCGCATCGGAGGGCGACCATCAGTTCGCCGTCGCCATCGGCGCCGAGCCAGCCGATCGGGCCCGCATACCAACCGCGATCGAACCCCTCTTGATCGGCGATCAGCTCCAGCGCCAGCTCACGTGGCGCGCCACCGACGGCCGGCGTCGGGTGCAGCCGGCCACCCAGCGACAGTAGGCCGGCTTCATCGCGCAACGTTCCGGTGATCGGGGTCACGAGGTGCTGGACGTGGCGCAGTGGGAGGATCGCCGGCGAGTCCGCGACCTGGAGCGTCTCCACGATCGGCGAAAGGCCCGCCCGCAGGGTATCGACGACGACGGCGTGCTCCTCGCGCTCCTTCTCGCTCGCGAGCAGGAGCCTCGCCAGCCTCGCGTCCTCGGCGGGGTCCGACCCGCGTGGGGCCGATCCGGCGATCGCCACCGTCTCGAACGATCGGCCCCTGGTCTGGACGAGACGCTCGGGCGTGGCCCCGAGGAAGGTCGTCCCATCGCGGACGAAGGCAAAGGTCGTGCTCTCGGGAGCGCTCGCGGCCAGATGCCGGAGCGCAGCGATGACATCGAGATCGCCCGGTGCCCGGTACGTCACGCGCCGGGCCAGGACGACCTTGTCGATACGGCCGCGACCGACCGCGCCGGCGAACATGCCGACGGTGCGGTCCCACTCAGCGCGGTCGGGCCGCTCAACGGCGACGCTGCGCCGCGCGGGCCACGTTGTCGATGTCGCGGGGTGCCCGGTCACGTCCGGGGCACTGGCCCGGTCCGCGTCCGCGTCCGCGTCCCCGGCGAGGGCATCCCAGAGTCCTTCGAGTTCGCCGGGGTCAGCGTCCGACCCGAGGCCCATCGTCGTCGCGATCGCCAATGTCGAAGCGGGACCGTCTCGCCTGACCGTCAGCGATGGCAGCACCAGGGAGGCTGAGCCAAATGCCGCCCATGGGTCGTCCGCCTCGGGTGTTCGTCCAGTGAACCCAAGCCCACCAAGAAGGATCGGCCCACCCTCGGTCGGGCCACGCCGCTCGGAGGACACGAGCCCGTCGGCTAGGAGCGACCGCCAGGCGTGCGCCGACGCCTCGAACCGATCACCCCCACCCTCCTCGACGGCCCAGGCGCGACCGACCCCGACGATGGATCGATCGGCTGCCGGCTGGAGCCAGAGTGCCGCCTCGAGACCGCGAGCGCTGGCGACCGCAAAGACCGCGATCGGGTCGATCGGATCCACCTCCCGCGACGTCGATCGAAGGCGGCCGGGGCCGGCTTGGCGCCTGGCGACACGCCGGCTCCGCTGGTCCGTGACGGTCACGAATGCAGACTCGGATCGTCAGCGATGCGCGCTTCATCGACGCCGACGCTGCGAAGCAGCAGTGCGCGGAGCGTCGGATAGGTCGTCTCCAGCGGCGCGGGCTCGTCGATCAGCAACCAGCGGGCCACGACCTCGTTGATCGCCCCGAACCAGGCGACGCCGGTCAGTGCCGTATCGATCGGCGGGATCGTGCCGGCCTCGACGGCCTCGTCCAGATAACCCGCGATCATCGCGGCGAATCGATCGTGCAGGGCGTTCGTCTCAGCGTTGAAGACGCGTCCGGCGCCCATGGCGTCGACAAAGAGCAGGCGGGCCATCGTCCGGTGGCCGGCGAAGGTGACAAGGACTGTGCGCAGCGCGGCGTCGGCCCGGCCGATCGGTTCCGTCTGGAGCGCGACCGCTCGCTCCACCTTCGAGGCGAGTCGGTCGGCCGTGGTTCGCACCAGCTCGCGGAAGATCGCTTCCTTGGTCGGGAAGTGGAAGTAGACCCCGCCCTTGCTCGTTTCGGCAGCGGCCGCGATCTCGTCGACTGCGGTGTCACGGTAGCCCCGACGGGTAAACGTGTGGAACGCCGCGTCGAGGATCTGCTCGCGCCGCGCTCGACTTCGCTCAGCCTGCGTCGCTGGTGGTCGATCCTTGCTCCGAGCCACACTCAGTCTCCCGCGCGAAACCGACCGACCGGTCGGTATGTACATCGTAACGCGCCGTTGCCAGGCACGCCCAGGGTCAGGCGTCGAGCTCCTCGAGATTCGCGTCCAGTCCGATCAGGATCAGCTCGTCGCCTGCGGCCACCCGGTCATCACGGTGTGGATTGACGGTCACTTCGTCGCCCCGTCGAAGCGCGACCGGAGTCAGCTTGAATCGATTGGCCAGGTCGAGTTCGCGGAGCGTCTTGCCCACGAATGACGCCGGCGGCTTGATCTTGACGACGCCAAATCCGGGGGCCACATCGATGTAGTCGATGACGTTCCGGATACTGAAGGTGTGGGCGATGTCGGTGCCCATCTCGCGTTCGGGAAAGACGACGCGATCGGCCCCCACCCGCTCAAGGATGGTCCCGTGCAGCAGGGTTGCCGCCTTGGCAATGACATATGGAACGCCCAGGTTCTTGAGACTCATGGTGGCGAAGATGCTCGCCTCGTTCGAACCGCTGATCGCGACGATCGCGAACTGGAAATCGCCAGCGCCGACCGCTTTGAGCGCGTTCTCGTCGAGCGCATCAAGCTGGATCGCGTGGGTCACGTCGGGCGCGACGTCATTGACCCTGGATTCGTCCTTGTCGATGACGAGGACCTCGTGACCCAGCGACATGAGTTCAAGCGCGGCGGCACTCCCGAACCGACCGAGACCGATGACCAGCACCGAGTGTTTCATGTGACTCCTTTCATGATCGTGGTGATCATCCGATGCGCATACTCTCGACCGCCGGCCGATAGGCGATGGGCCTGGCCCGGGCCGTGAGCGCGAGGACGAGCGTAAGTGGGCCGAGTCTCCCGAGGAACATGGCAGGGACCAGGATGAGTTGGGCCGGATCCGGAAGCTGCCGGGTGATCCCTGTCGAAGCGCCCACCGTGCCGACGGCAGAAACCGCCTCGAACAAGGCCTGGACGAAGGGCACGGCCGGCGCGGTCACTTCGAGTGCGAGTGCGACAACGAACACGGCCGCGATCGAGAGCAGCGCCACCGACAGGGCTCGGAAGATGAGGATGTGCGGGAGCCGGCGACCGAATGCCTCCGCGGACGGCCTCCCGCGAGCCGTCGATACGACCGCGATCAGCAGCATGCTGAACGTATTGACCTTGATACCGCCTGCCGTCGACCCCGACGCACCTCCGATGAACATGAGGGCCATGACGACGAACAACGACGCGGAGGTCAGGGCACCGGTGTCGAGCGCGCTGAACCCGGCTGTGCGTAGCGTGGCCGCTTCGAACAGGGCGTTGAGTGGTCGCTGCGCCTCCGGCATCGCGCCAAGCGTGGCCGGGTTCGTCCACTCGAGGATGCCGATGGCCATCGCGCCAACGGTCAGCAGGCCAAGGGTCGAAAGGAGGACGACCTTGGTCTCCAGCGCCAGCATGCGCCAGTGCCGCTTGCCGACCACGTCGCCGACGATCGCGAAGCCAAGCCCACCGAGGACGATAAGGACGCCGATCGGCACGAGCACGAATGGGTCGTCGGCGAAGCCGGTCAGGCTTCGAAAGCCACCGATGAGATCGAAGCCGGCATTATTGAAGGCTGAGATCCCATGGAAGATCCCCCACCAGATCGATTCGACGATGTCATGGCTTCGAGCGAGGAATGCCGCGGTCAGGAAGGCGGCGCCGGCGCCTTCGCAAATGAGCGTGAACAGGGCGATCCGTTTGACCAGGGTCGTGACGCTACCGAGATCCGGGACGCCGGTAGAGGCCTGCACCAACATTCGATCGCGAAGACCGGTGCGGCGACCGATCAACAGGAACAGGAACAGGGTGGAGCCGGTCATGAACCCGAACCCACCGATCTGGATCAACGCGAGGATGACAACCTGGCCGAAGGGGCTCCAGTAGGTGCCGGTATCGACGACGACAAGTCCGGTCACGCACACCGCCGATGTCGCGGTGAAGAGGGCATCGAGCGGCGGGGTCCACGCCTCGCTGGCGGACGAGATCGGGAGCGACAGGATGATCGTCCCGATCACGATCAACACGGCGAACCCGACCACCAGGATCAGGGCCGGAGGCGGCGGGGGCCGGCGGATCCGAGTCGGCGCCGCGACGTGGTAATCGCGCGGCTTGGTCAGTTCGATCCGGAGTCGCTGATCGCCGGGTCGGCTTCCCTGGAGCTTCACCGTCGCTGGCCAGCGTCACTCATGCGGCTCACCTGGCCGATTCTAGCCGCCCTGATCAGGCGGCGGGTCTGACCCGGTGACGCTCGATCCGGCATCGCGTGCCGACGGAGCCTGGCGCGGTGCCCCCGGGTCCGCGGGGCGTGCCGATGCAGCAGAAACACGTGCCTATTTACCGCGGGCTGCTTCGCGAACCGGCCCGGGCGCTGGCTCGGAATCAAAGCGCCCCACGGTCACCCGCGGGCCGCTTCAACGTCACGTTCCAGAGGTCTAGACCTCCTTGAACTCGCCCTCCACGGTTTCCTCGTCGGCAGCGGCCCCTTCGCTCTCTGCCTCGCCGGCCTCGTCGCCCGACTCGTCCCCGGCGCCCGTGCCGTTCTCGGACTCGTCGGCCGATGCGGCCGCGGCCTGATAGGCGGCCGTCGAGATCCGTTGCAGGATCTCGGCCAGGGCCGTCATCCCGGTCTTGACGATCTCCATGTCGGAACCCTTGAGGGCCTCGCGCAACGAGGTCACGCTATTCTCGACCTCGGCCTTGTCCTCGGACGAGACCTTGTCGTCCAGGTCCTTGATCGTGCGCTCGGCCTGGAAGGTCAGTGCCTCGGCCTGGTTGCGAGTCTCGACTTCTTCGCGACGCACGCGGTCCTCGTCGGCGTGTTCCTGGGCATCGCGGACCATCTGGTCCACGGCGCTCTTGTCGAGCATCGACGACGCCGTGATACGGACTTGCTGTTCCTTGCCGGTCGCCCGATCCTTGGCCTTGACGTCCAGGATGCCGTTGGCATCGATGTCGAAGGTGACCTCGATCTGTGGGATGCCGCGCGGGGCCGGCGGGATCCCGTCCAGGATGAACCG
>SPCO01000062.1 GCA_004525275.1 Thermomicrobiales bacterium
CGCGCCGCGCTGATTACCGGCAGCCTCCGTTGCACCCGCCCAGTGCGCCTCGGCGAGCATCAGGTTCAGGGCGGCCACGTACGCCTCGATCGAGGCCGCGATGATGTTCGGTCCACGAGCCTCCCCGGCGTACTCGCCGGTACCCCGCTTACCGCCGACGTCTGGTGGAGCGATCCGGACCGAGACCGCACCGATCGTGTCTGTCCCCTCCCCGAGTGCGTGGATGTCATATGCGAGCAGGCGTGGGTGACCCGCGAGCACCCCGGCCAGGGCCTGATCCACCGCCCGATAGAGGGCGTCGATCGCACCGATGCCGTCGGACGAAGCCCGCCATTCGTGATCCCCGGCGGCGATGACGACGGCGCCTCGACTGCGCGCGTTGCTGCCCGAAGTGGCCGTCCATCGAGCGAGGTGCAGAGTCTCTGGCGCCGCTTCTGTCATCGGATCACCTCCGTGGATTGGCCGTGGCGCCGCCCTGCGCGGGTCGCTCTGGGGCGACCGCGACCCGGTCCGTGGCGAATTGTCGCTCATCGCGGCGTCGAAGCTCGGACCCACCCTTCCAGATCGCGTACTCGAGCGAATCGGCCAGGGCAGCCGCGGATGCGGCGATGATGTTCGTGTCGCTGCCCATCGTCGACCACGTGCGGGCACCGTCCATCGAGTCGATGATGACCCGCGTTCTGGCCGCCGTCGCCTCGCCGCCATCGAGGATGCGCACCTTGTAATCGACCAGGTGAACGTGCTCGATGTCCGGATAGAACGCGCCGAGCGCCTTGCGCAGCGCCGCGTCGAGCGCATTGACCGGGCCGTTCCCGTCGGCCGCCGTGTGCAGGATCTCGCCATCGACCTCGACCTTGACCGTCGCCTCGGCGAGCAGTTCGCGTCCGGCCCGTTGCTCGATCAGACACGTGTAGTCAACGATCCGAAACGGGGCAACGTAGTCGTTGGCATGCCGTCGGATCAGCAGTTCGAAGCTTGCCTCCGCGCCTTCGAAGGCGAGTCCGTCGGCCTCGAGTTCCTTGATCAACTTCGAGAGCTCACGCGGGTCTACGACGCCTTCAAGCTGATGGCCAAGCTGCTCGGCCCGGATCGAGATGTTGGCCCGGCCGCCGAGCTCCGAGACGACCAGTCGACCCGCGTTGCCGACCGAGGTCGGGTCGATGTGCTGATAGCTCCGCTCGACCCGCGCGACCGCCGCGCCATGGACGCCACCCTTGTGGGCGAAGGCCGATCGGCCGACATAGGGCTGGTAGTCGTTGGGGACGACGTTCGCGATCTCCGCCACGGAACGAGAGAGCTCGGTGAGGGACGCCAGGGCCCCGCCGCCGGCCGGGACCAGATCATGCCCGGTCTTGAGGGCCAGGTTGGCCAGGATGCTGATCATGTTGGCGTTGCCGGCGCGCTCTCCGTAGCCGTTGATCGTGGCCTGTACGTGGCGAACGCCAGCGGCGACCGCGGCGATCGCATTGGCGACGGCCAGGTCGGCATCATTGTGGGTGTGGATCCCCCAGGTGAGGTCGGGGGCATCCGGGTCTGCGCCGAGGGTCGACTGGACGTCGCGGACGATGTCCACGAGCTCGTCAGTCAGCGTGCCCCCATTCGTATCGCACAGGACGAGCGTCCGCGAGCCCGCCTCGCGGGCGGCCCGAAGGGTCGACAAGGCGTAGTCGCGGTCATCCTTGTAGCCGTCGAAGAAGTGCTCCGCGTCGTAGACGACCTCGCGTCCGCGCTCGGCCACGAAGGCGACCGAGTCGGCGATCATGTCCAGATTCTCGGTCGGCGTGGCACCCAGCACCTCGATGACGTGGAGCAGCCAGCTCTTGCCGAAGATGGTCACGACCGGGGTCTCGGCAGCCACGAGCTCGTGAAGGTTCGGGTCCGCTTCCGGCCGGTTCGAGCGGTGGCGGGTCATCCCGAAGGCTGCCAACCGGGCCTGCTCCCAGCGCATGGTGCGGGCCGCGGCGAAGAACTCGACATCCTTGGGGTTCGAGCCCGGCCAACCGCCCTCGATGAACGGCATCCCGAACTCGTCGAGCATCCGTGCGATCCGCAGTTTGTCGGCCAATGACAGCGTGATGTTCTCGCCCTGCGTGCCGTCGCGCAGCGTTGTGTCGTACAGGATCACCGGCTGATTCACGGTCGGCGCATCCGTCACGATGGTGCTCCCGCCGTCTCTCGAGCGTTCTCGTGGATCGCCAGCCGCTCGATGATCGCCGTCGCGAACGCGGTCGTGCCGATGACCACGAGTCCATCGCTGGGATCGGTCGGGTCGGCCAGGTCGGCGGTCCGCCAGCCTTCGTCGAGGGCCCGACTGACCGCCGCCTCGATCGCGGCCGCCGCATCCTCACGACCGAGCGAGGTCCGGAGCAGCATCGCCGCGGACAGGATCGTGCCGATCGGATTTGCGATGTCGCGGCCCGCGATGTCAGGCGCTGAACCGTGGATCGGTTCATAGAGGCCGAAGATGCCGTGCTCGGTACGGCGCTCCCCGAGCGACGCCGAGGGCAGCACGCCAAGACTGCCGGCGATGACCGCAGCCTCGTCGGACAGGATGTCGCCGAACAGGTTCTCCGTGACGATCACGTCAAAGTCGGCGGGCCGTCGCACGAGCAGCATCGCGCACGAATCCACGAGCTGATGATTGAGTCGCACGTCCGGGTACTCGGTGGCGATCTCATCCGTGACCTGCCGCCACAAGCGCGATGTGGCGAGCACGTTGGCCTTGTCGACCTGGGTCACCATGCTTCGGCGGGTTCGGGCCAGCTCGAAGGCCAGCCGGACGATACGCGCGATCTCGTGCTCCGCGTACGGAAGCGTATCGAGCGCCGAACGTTCCCCGGGGCCCCCAGAGGCTTCGCTGCGATCCCCGAAGTAGACCCCGCCCGTCAGCTCGCGAACGATGAGCATGTCCACGCCGGCGAGCAACTCGGGACGGAGCGGCGAGGCACCGGCGAGTGCCGGATGGACGGCGACGGGCCTGAGGTTGGCAAACAGGCCCAGCCCACCGCGTAACGCGAAGAGCGCCTGCTCGGGACGGACCGTGGCAGCCGGATCGGACCATTTCGGGCCACCGACCGCGCCGAGCAGGATCGCATCGGCAGCTCCGCAGGCGGCGACGTCCTCATCGCGGATGGCCACGCCGAACGCATCGATCGCCACGCCGCCGACAAGGAACTCCGTCCAGTCGACGACGAACCCGAACCGCGCACCGGCGGCATCGACGACCCGGCGGGCGGCAGCCACGACTTCGGGGCCGACCCCATCGCCCGGGATGGTGGCGACACGCAAGGTCGTGCCGGCGGGGCCATCGATCACGGAGCCGACTCGCTCGATCGGGGCGCCACGAACGCGACCGCGACCCCGTTGATCTCGGCGCCATGGAGTTTGTTCACGGCCACCAGGTAGGCCTCGAGCGACGCCTCGATGATGTTCGTCGAGAGCCCGTGTCCGGTCACCACCAAGGCGCCGGGACCCTCGTCGGACGATCGCCGACAGCGAACCAGGACCTGCCCCTGGGCATCCTCGCCGGCGGTCACGGCTTTGATCTCGTATTCGGTCAACGTCGGGTGCCAGCCCAGGACCGGCTGGAGGGTCTGGTCGACCGCCGCGAAGAGGGCGTTGACCGGGCCGTTGCCGGTCGCCTCGGCTGCCCGATCCTCACCGCCGACCGAAAGGGTGACGGATCCGGTCGCGTGCCCGCCATGCGACGAGGTCACGTTCCAGCCCACGATGGCGACGGATGCCGGGACCTCCGACGCGCGTTGCTCGACGAGCGCGTGCAGGTCGGCGTCCGTGACCTCTTTCTTGAGGTCGGCCAGGGCGACGGCCTGCCGATAGATGTCGTCGAGCGCATCGCCCTCATAGTCATAGCCGAGTTCCTTGAGCTTGCCCTGCAGGCCACGCCGACCGGACAGCTTGCCGATGGTCAGCTGGCTCCCGGACAGCCCGACCGACTGCGGGGTCATGATCTCGTAGGTCAGCGGGTTCTTGATCACGCCGTCCTGGTGGATCCCCGACTCATGGGCGAAGGCATTGCCACCGACGATCGCCTTGTTGGGCTGGACGGCGAAGCCGGTGAGGTAGCTGACCAGCCGGCTGGCCGCCGTCAGCTGTTCCGTGACGATGCCGGAGCCGAGGTCGGGAAACTGGGTCGGGCGAGTCCGAAGGGCCATGACGACTTCTTCGAGCGACGCGTTTCCGGCCCGCTCGCCGAGACCATTGATCGTGACCTCGACCTGTCGGGCGCCGGCCTGGACGGCGGCCAACGTGTTGGCCGTCGCGAGACCCAGGTCGTTGTGGCAGTGGACGCTGACCGTGGCCTGCTCGCCGACCAGCCGGACCACCCGCTCGACCAGCGCTCCGAACTCGGCCGGGATGGCGTACCCGACGGTATCCGGGATATTGACGGTCGAGGCTCCGGCCTCGACTACCGCCTCGTAGATCTGCAGCAGGAAATCGAGGTCCGTCCGGGAGGCGTCCTCGGCGGAGAATTCGATCTCGGCGTCACGGCCCAGTTGCTCTCGACCGTGGCGAACCCAGCGGACGGCCTCCGCGAGCGCCGTCTCGCGGTCGATCCGGAGCTTGTGCTTCAGGTGGATATCGCTGGTCGCGATGAAGACATGCAGGTGGGGTCGCTCGGCGACCTTGATCGCCTCGATCGCCCGCTGTGGGTCGCCATCTTTGCAGCGGGCCAAGGCCGCGACAGCGATCCCCCCGCGGGTCTCCTGGGCGATCCGCCGCACGGCTTCGAAATCGCCCGGCGAGGCGGCCGGGAACCCGGCCTCGATGACGTCCACTTTGAGTCGGGCCAGCTGTCGGGCGACATCGAGTTTCTCGGCGGCAGTCAGCCCGGCGCCGGGCGCCTGCTCACCGTCGCGCAGGGTCGTGTCAAAGATGCGGACGGTGCCGGCTGGAACGAACGGTCCGGCAGGCCGCGGTACGGCGCTGCTCACCGGGTGGCGCCAGGGGTCGTGGCCGAGGCCTGGGATTGACCCGCCGCGACCTCGATCGGGTCGAGGAACGGCATCTGGCCGCGGAGTCGCGAGCCGACTCGCTCAATGAGGTGATCGCGATCGGCCGCGCGAAGGCGATCGAATTCCTTGCGGCCGGATTCACTCTCGGCGATCCAGTTCCTGGCGAACGTCCCGTCCTGGATCTCGGTGAGGACCTGCTTCATCGTTGCCCGGACATGT
Organism: Thermomicrobiales bacterium; assembly: GCA_004525275.1. Lineage (GTDB taxonomy): Bacteria > Chloroflexota > Limnocylindria > Limnocylindrales > CSP1-4 > SPCO01. The sequence goes on from SPCO01000062.1 coordinate 5,193, forward strand.
TCGTCGATGATCCTCGGTCCGGAGATGTAGTCGCCGTACTCGGCCGTGTCGCTCACGCTGAAACGCATGAAGTTGAGGCCGCCGCGATAGAGCAAGTCGACGATGAGCTTCAGTTCGTGCATCGTCTCGAAGTAGGCCAGTTCGGGCTGATAGCCGGCTTCCACCAGGGTCTCGAAGCCCATCTTGACGAGGGCCGCAGTGCCACCGCACAGGACCGCCTGCTCGCCGAACAGGTCTGTCTCGGTCTCCTCGGCGAAGGTCGTCTCGAGCAGGCCGGCCCGGGTCGAACCGAGCGCCCGACCGTAGGCCAGGACACGACTTAGAGCGGTCCCGGACGGGTCGCGATGGACGGCGAACAACGCGGGCACGCCGCCGCCCGATCGATACACCGAGCGCAGGAGGTGGCCCGGGCCCTTGGGCGCGATCATCCCGACGTCAACGATGCCCGGGGGATCGATCCGCCCGAAGTGGATGTTGAAGCCGTGGGCGAACATGAGCAGGTGACCGGATCGCAGATTCGGGACGATCTCTTCGTCATAGACCGCCTTCTGGGCCGTGTCCGGGACGAGGATCATGATCACGTCGGCCGCTTTCACCGCCTCCGCGACATCGACCACCCGGAGGCCAGCGTCGGAGGCCAGCTTGCGGCTCTTCGAGTCCGGCGCGAGCCCGACCACAACCTCGACACCCGACTCGTGGAGGTTGAGGGCGTGGGCGTGGCCCTGACTCCCATACCCGATGATGGCGACCGTCTGGCGGGCCAGCGCCGCCGGATCCGCGTCGTTGTCGTAGTACATCTTCGCTGTCATCGCTTGATCGCCTCCTCGATGGATCCTGAACCGCGAGCCATCACAACGGCGCCGGTCCGGACCAGTTCCTTGATGCCATAGGTGCGAACCAACGCGACGAACGCGTCAACCTCGGGTTCGGTGCCGGTCACCTCGACGATGACCGAACCATCGGTCAGGTCCACGACCCGACCACGCGAGAGCTCGACAAGCTTGAGGACCTCCGCCCGGGTCGAATCCGTGGCCCGGATCTTGACCAGGGCGAGTTCCTGTTGGATGGTCGATTCGGACGTCGCGTCCTGGACCTTCAGGACGTCGATCAGCCGATAGAGCTGCTTGGCCGCCTGCTCGACCGCCACGTCGTCGCCGTGCAGGGTGATCGTCATCCTGCTGATCTCTTCGTTGTCGGTATGACTGACCGCCAGCGAATCGATGTTGAAGTTTCGCGCCCGCATCAGGCTGGCCACCCGGTTCAGGACGCCCGGTTTGTTGAGAACCACCGCGATGAGCACGTGGCGGCGTGTCGCGCCGCCACCGGGCAACGGGCGAGGCGGCGGCAGACTATGGGCCGGCGTCCCGTGCTGGTCGGTGGAGCCGGAGTCGCCGCTCATTCGTCGGGTCCGTCCCAGTTCTCGATCAGATCGGACAGACCCTTGCCCGCGGGCATCATCGGGAAGACATTCTGCTCTTCGGCGATCTCGAACCAGATGAGCGCGGGCCCGTCGACCGCCTGGGCTGCCTTGATCACCCCGTCCACCTCGTCCGGCGTCCGCGCCCGGAATGCCGGGATGCCGAACGCATCGGCGAGCTTGGCAAAGTCCGGCCCCGGCAGGTTCGACGAGTGGTAGTTGCCGGCGTAGATGATCTCCTGCCATTGCCGGATCATCCCCAGCTTCTTGTTGTCGAGCAGGGCGATCTTGACCGGGATGTGGTCGGCGACCAGGGTCATCAGTTCCTGGAACGTCATCTGGAACCCGCCGTCGCCGGTGATCGCCCAGGTCTCCCGGTCGGGTCGACCGAGGGCGGCGCCCATCGCGGCGGGGACGGAGAAACCCATGGTGCCCAGGCCGCCGGAGCTGACGTGGCTGTTCGGATTGCGAAAACCTGTGTAGCGGGCCAGCCACATCTGGTTCTGGCCCACGTCGGCCACGTAGGTCGCCTCGTGATCAGTAAGCGCACCGATCCGTTCGACGACATAGTCGGCCGACAACAGGCCGGCCTGCCAGGCGCCGGAGCCATGCCAACTCGAGGCGACCGAATCGGTCTTCCATTCGGCGAGCTGGGCGAAGTAATCCGCGCGGGTCACCGGATCCACCGGCTTGACCAGGTTCGTGAGCGCCTCGAGAACGCGCTTCGCATCGCCGACGATCGGGACCTCCACCGCGACGTTCTTGCCGATCTCCGCTGGATCGATGTCGGCATGGATGATCCGAGCATACGGTGCGTACGTCCGGACGTTGCCGGTCACGCGGTCGTCGAAGCGCATCCCGATGGCGATCAGCAGGTCGGCACTCTGGATCGCCCGGTTCACGTGCTTCCAGCCGTGCATGCCCATGAAGCCATAGGCGAGCGGATGGTCCTCATCGATGGCGCCGATCCCAAGGAGGGTCCAGGCCACGGGGATCTGGGCCTTCTCGGCGAAGGTGAGCAACTCGTTCCAGGCCTCGGCGTGCAGGATCCCGTGACCGGCCAGGATGACCGGACGCTTGGCCGCGGC
>SPCO01000136.1 GCA_004525275.1 Thermomicrobiales bacterium
AGCGCCCGGGCCGCCGTCAACACGGAAGTCACGGTGCCCGCGATCGTGGACATGCTCGCGGAGCTTGGCCGGATCCACGACCAGCCGGTCGAACAAGAGGAGCTCATCGCCGCGCGCGACTTCCTGGTCGGGGTCTTCCCGCTGCGCTTCGAGGCGGCCGGCGCCGTCGTGGGAGCGCTTGGCGGCCTGGCGGTTCACGGCCTGGACATCGCGGAACTCATCGGGTATCGGGCCGCGATCGAGGCAGTCGATGTCGACGCGGTCGCCGATGCCGCCCGGGAGCATCTGCACGTCGATGATGCGTCCATCGTGCTTGTCGGCGATGTCGACGCATTCGGAGCAGACCTCGAAACCGCGGGTCTTGGTCGGATCGTGATCGAACGCGACGAGACCCCACCCGGGATGCCGACCGAACCGGACTGAAACCTTTCGCCCGGCCCTCGTCTCAGGGAAGTAACACCCGGTCGAATGACCGGCGCCCCGATGGAGACGAGCCAGCATGCGCAGCCAAGCAAGACTATTCCGCGGCGTGGGTATCGCTGCCGTGTTCGTGTTTGTGATCACGGGCGTGGCGTTCGCCGCCGACGGTTTGGTCCGATCATCGTCGGAGGCCGATCCCGGAGTGCTGTCGCCCACGACTGGTCAACCCGCGGAGCCCACCGAAGCCGCTGAGCCGGCCGAGACGCATGAGCTCACGGAGACCGCTGAGCTCACGGAGACCGCTGAGCCCACGGAGACCGCCGAGCCCAGGGAGACCGCCGAACCCAGGGAGACCGCGGGGATCGCCCAGAGCGACGACGCCACCGACGCCACCGACGGCCCTGACGCCACGGACGACCACGGCGCCACGGACGACCACGGCGGCGCCGAGACCTCCGAGTCCGACGAGACGGCAGAGCCCGCTGATCATGAGCGAGGTGACGACGGTGGTGACGACGACGACGGCCACGACGAAGACGACGACTGACGCCGGACCTTCCGGCGTCGACCCGGCCCGGCCGATCGGATCGTCAGCCGATGGATTCGCAACTATTCGTTCATGATTGGGACGGGCGGTTCCGCAGATTTCGAGCCGATCCCCGCGAACGCATGGAGCCAGCCGACCATTCATTCCATCTCAGGCAGCGGTCAGGGCGATGAGCGCACCGAGCGCTCAATCGTCGATGCCGTCATTGGCGGTGATCGAGATGCATTCCGTGATCTCGTCGAACGGGAATCGGCGTCAGTCGTTCGAGCATGCTATCGGGTCCTTGGGGATCGGGATGAGGCCGAAGACGCTGCGCAGGAGGCGTTCGTGACCGCCTATCGTTCGCTTGCGAGCTGGCGTGGCGATGGGCCGTTCGGCGCATGGCTGACCCGGATCGCGGTTCGGATCGCGCTCCGCCTGGTCCGCCAGCGACGGTCTGTCGTCTGGCTTGACCAAACGGGGCCGACCCAGCGCGACGCAGGTGCCCCGAACGAACGCGGCGTCGCGGCGACCCTTTCGTCCGGTCCGGCCTCGGATCCGGCAGCTCTGACGGTTCGGGCGGAGCAGGCTGTCGGCCTGAGATCTGCTGTGTCGAACCTTCCGGAACCGTATCGCGAGGTCGTCACCCTCCGGTTCTTTGGCGAACTGTCGCTCCAGGAGATCGCGCGCGAGACAGACCGGCCGCTGGGCACGGTCAAGACGCACCTTCGGCGGGGTCTGCTGCGTCTGCGTGGGACCGTCGAACCGGGAGCCGACGCGTGAACGGCCCCACGCGACGGTTCGATCCGTCAGAACTTCAGACGCCCGGGGAATCGGAGCCCTCTGTCGCCGAACTGGCGCGCGCACTCGCCGCCGCGCGTGAGCTTGAGGCGATGGCGTCGGACGCGGACGTACACCCCACCGATGACTTTGAGGATCGGGTCATGGCGGCGATCGCCGTGGAGGCGGCCCCGAAGCTCGTCGTCCGACCCGGATCTGCGGTTCGCGGCGGGCGCGCGGGTGCGGTGTTGCTCGCCATCCGCGATTCGTGGAGGGTGGCGACGGGCGGTGGACGCCCGTGGGCGGTTCGCGCTCAGGCGCTCGCCTTCGTTCTTCTCATCGTGCTGGCTGCCGGCGCGCTTACCGGGGTGACCGCGATGACTGTCGGAGGTCTGCTTGATAGCCGTGTGGACCCGAGTCCGTCGACCGAGACGGGCCCGACCATCAGCCCGCCACCCAGTCCCACCGAGACGCCGACCACGAGTCCGTCACCCTCCGATCCTGCGTCATCGACAGAACCGACCGAGTCGGCCGAACCCGACGATTCCGGCGAGCCGACAGAGACGTCCGAGGCCGCCGAGACGCCACGCCCGACGCAGACGGCCAAGCCGACCGGGACGGGGCGCCCGACGCGTACGCCTGAGCCGACCGAGACCGCCGAGCCCGACGGGACGTCGGAACCGCATGGCACCCCTGAACCGACGAACGATGACGGTGAGGAGACCAGCCACGGCGGTCGGTCGGACGACTAGCGCCGGAGGTCGCGGTCGGCCAGACGGCGGGACAGGTACCCTCTCGGGATGATCGTCGTCATCGGATCTCCAGTGGGGCGCGACCACGAGGGTCTCATCTCCGCCGCCGGGCCCGCGTCGCGCATGGCGTTGGCGGCCGCCCGGACGGGCAGGACCGTTCAGCTGGTCGGCAGGACAGGGGATGATCCGGTCGCCGATGCCGTCGTACTGGACCTGGGCCGGGGCGGTGTCGGCCACGTCGCCCTCCTTCGGGATCCAGCCCTGGTGACCTTGACCGAACAAGTCACTGACGAGGATGGCGATGCGCCGGTGTCAGCGGACGCTGAAGCCGCGACCATCGCGGCCGGGTCGGAGACTCCCACCGGCGGGTCCGATCTGGATCCCGCCGACGTCGATCTCGGCCTGCGCTACTTGACCGATTTCCAGGTCGTGCTTCTGGCAGAGCCATCTCGCCCCGACGTCGTCTCGGTCGTCGCGGAGGCGGCCCGCTGGGCCGAGGCGCGGCTGGTCCTTGTGGTCGGTGCGGGCGATGTGGTCCCGGATGATCTGCCGGCCGATGTCATCATCCTCGAAGCCCCGCCAGCCGATCCTGACGACGCGTTCGCGGAGATGGTCGGCGCGTTCGTCGCGGCCCTGGATGGGGGTATCGAGCCGGACGCGGCCTTCCAGACGTCGATCGCGCGCGATGGCTGGACTGGCGCCGCGCGCGACTAGGACTGGCCGCTGTCGACTGGACGGCGGCTCAAGGCCCTTCCCTGGGCGAGTCCACAGCCGAGAGGGGCTGGATGAGGTCCGGGCCGTCTCGGCGGACGTCGTTGACCGTTCGCTCGACGGGGTACACGTCGAGGTCGACCGTCTCATTCGGGAGGAGGAGCCCCAGGAGTTCCCCCGGGTCGGCAGGGTTCGGATCGAGCCAACGAGCCCATCCATCCTCTCCGATGACGACGGGCATCCGGTCGTGCAGATCGGCCAGGGCCGCATTCGGCGTCGTCGTGATGATCGTAAATGTCCGCCTGACGGAATCGCTGGCCGGTTCATGCCAGCCCGACCACAGACCCGCCAACGCCAGTGTCCGACCGTCCATCCGGGCCACCCGATAGGGCTGCCGGATCGAGCCCTCGCGCTTCCATTCATAAAACGAGTCGACCGGCACGAGACAACGCTTTCGTGCGAATGCGTCTCGAAATGCCGGGCTTGTCGTGATCGTCTCTGCCCGGGCGTTGAACATCCGCGAACCGATCTTGGCCTCTTTGGCCCAGTGCGGGATCAGACCCCAGCGATACGCGGTGACCGCTCGACGGTCCTCACGTTGGACGACGACCAGCGCCTCATCGGTCGGCGCGACGTTGTAGCGCTGGCCGGGGTCGTCCGCGAGGGGCTCGGCCTCGAAGATCTCGGCCAACTCCGAAACGGGCCGTTCCTGGGTGAAGCGTCCGCACATTCGCTCAGTCTAGTATCGTCCCGGTGATGGACGACCCGCCGCCGCCGCTCGAGGCGCCCGATCCGCGGGCGAGCGGTCGGATCACCCGCGATGAGGCCCTCGCCCTCGTCCTGCGAGGCGATGCTCTGCTGGAGTCCGGCGACTACGCGGAGGCCGGTCAGCGTTTCTCGCGAGTCGTCGGGTTTGACGATCCGGCAATCACCGCGGCCGCCCTCCTCGGCCTCGGGGAAGCTCGATACCGCCTCGACGATGAGGTCGGCGCCGTCCAGGCCTGGATGGCCGTCCTCGAACTCCCTGAAACACCGTCGACCTATCCGGCCTGGCGGAATGTCGCTGCGGCTCGCGTCCGCGACCGCGACCTCAGCGGGGCGATGGATGCCTATCGCGAGGCGGACCGACGCGCCCCCGAGGACGACAAGGCGGAGATCGCCAATCGACTGGGTTGGCTGGCCAAAGAGACCGGCGACACGCGGTCCTCGCAGCGCTACTTTGCGAAGGGTCGAGGGGACGCACCAAGGGTGACGTTGACGCTGGTCATCATCGCCGTGACCTCCATCGTTTCGCTGACTGCCTTGTTTTCCACCGAGCGCGACGCGATCTACGGGTTGCTGCAGCTGGACAAGCCGGGCGTCGCCGTGGGGGAGTACTGGCGGCTGTGGAGCGTCACTCTGCTCCACGGCGACCTGATCCACCTGGCCTTCAACATGTACGCATTATTCCTGGCCGGTTCGATCGTGGAGCGCTGGTATGGATCGATCCGGTTCCTGGCCTTCTATCTCGCCTGTGCCGCCGCTGGTTCGACCGCGAGTTTCGTGTTCGGTGGCGACGTCCCGTCGGTCGGGGCTTCCGGCGCGGTCTTCGGCATGTTCGGGATCCTGTTGACCGCCGGCCGCCTGCATCATCCGGTCGATCGGCAGGCCCGCGGCATCGTGAACCAGCTCGTCTTCCTGGTCATCATCAATCTCGTGTTCGGGTTCACGTCCGGCGGCTCGATCGACAATGCAGCCCACCTCGGCGGCCTGGCTGCCGGTCTGTGGCTCGGCGCACTCATTCCTCCGACGAAGGTCCCGACCCTGTCGTCGCTCTGGAATCGACCCAGCGACGGAAGGAC
>SPCO01000071.1 GCA_004525275.1 Thermomicrobiales bacterium
GGCGGCCAGGGACCCGGGGCGGCCAAGGGGGACCGTGGGCGGCCGAATTCGGCCGAGGACGGCCGCCTTAGACGACGCGCAGGCCGAGGACCTGGCGGGCGATGACGAGGCGTTGGACCTGGCTGGTCCCTTCCCCGATCTCGGTCAGCTTGGCGTCGCGGAGGTAGCGCTCGACTGGGAATTCGGTGACGTACCCGTAGCCGCCGTGGATCTGGATGGCGTTGTTGGTGACCCGTGAGCTGACTTCGGAGGCGAACAACTTGGCCTGCGCGGCGACGAGCCCAAAATCACGGCCCTGGTCCTTCAGCCAGGCCGAGCGCCAGACAAGACCGCGCGCCGCTTCGATCTCCGTGGCCATGTCGGCGACCATGAACGCGACACCCTGAAACGAGCCGATCGGTCGCCCGAATTGCTCCCGACTCTGAGCGTACGGGATCGAGGCATCAAGCGCCCCCTGGGCGATCCCGACCGCAAGCGCTCCGATCGAGATCCGACCACCGTCGAGGATCCGCAGGAAGGTCTTGAAGCCACTCCCCTGCTCGCCAAGCATGTTCGCCGCCGGAACGCGAGCCCTTTCAAAGATCAACTCCCCGGTCGCAGACGCGTGCAGACCCAGCTTGTCCTCCAGACGCCCGATGCTGAAGCCAGGCGTATCAGCCGGGACGATGAACGCGCTGATCTCAGCCTTCCCATCCTCCCGCGTTCCGGTCCGGGCGGTGACGATGTAGGTCCCTGCCTGGCCGGCATTGGTGATGAAGCGCTTGCCGCCATCGATGATCCAGGTGCCGCCATCCGGGCCATCTTCGAGTCGCGCGGTCGTTCGCGTGCCACCAGAGTCGCTGCCTGCGCCAGGCTCGGTCAGGCCGTATGCGCCGATGATCTCGCCGCTGGCCATCGGGACCAGATAGCGGGATTGCTGGTCGGGCGTACCGGCCAGGTGGAGCGGGCCGCAGCCAAGGCTCGTGTGTGCCGCCACGATCAGCCCGAGCGAACCCCACACCCGACCGATCTCCTCGATGGCGATGGCATAGGCCAGGGTGTCCAGGCCCGCCCCGCCCTCGTCCTCGGGGATCGGGATGCCCAGCCAGCCAAGTTCGCCGATGCGCCGGACGATCTCGATCGGGAAGCGCCGCTCGCGTTCGTGCTCGTCGATGATCGGCGCAACCTCGGTCAGCATGAAATCGCGGATGGTGTCGCGCAGGAGGACGTGCTCCGGAGAGAGGTCGAGATCCATGGTCGGAACCGTACCACCCGACGAGCACGCATCGAGACCTTCGGTGCTAGCCTGAGGCGATGCCCGAGTCCTCTCCACACGCCGCAGCACCCGACGGGGCCCCGCTCCAGAACGATCTTGGCCCGACGAAGGGTCCTTCCAGTCTCCGTCGTGATCTGCTGCTGCGACTTCGCCTGGACGGTTCGAGTTCACCTGACCAGCTGGCTGAGCGAGTCGGAGCCAGCCGGACAGGCGTCCTTCAGCAGCTTCGCGCGCTCGAGGCTGCCAACCTCGTCAGCCGGCAGACGGTCCGTCATGGTGTCGGGCGCCCACGCCATCTCTACGACGTGACGACTGATGCGCAGGATCTCTTCCCGTCCAACTACGACGCGCTTGCCGCTGGGCTACTGGCCGCCATCGAGTCGCTTGGTGGCGACGATCTGCTCGAACAGGTCTTCACGGCGCGGCGGCGCCAGCTTGGCGCTCGGGTCCGCGATCAGATGACCGAGCGGGTGGCCCCGGATGCGCCGCTCGCCGACCGAGTCCGGGAGCTGGCCGTGATCCAGGCCGACAACGGCTATCTGGCCGACACGACCATCGACGCGAGCGGCACGATCCGCCTGCGCGAGCACAACTGCGCGATCTATCACATCGCCAAGGGCTCGCCGGCTGCCTGCCGAGCGGAACTCGAACTCTTTCGAGAGGTCCTGGGGGCCGACGTCGTTCGCGATGAGCACATCGCGTCGGGCGATCGGTGCTGTTCGTACCGCATCGCGGATCGCACCCCGGACTGAGTGTCCCGCGGGCCGATCGCGCCGGACTACGCTTCCTCGCGCTCCACGGCGACCCGTGTCGCAGGCTCGAGACGCGGCGGCGGCACGTCGGTGACATTGGGCACGAACGAGGCTGCCAGCGACGTCGCGGCCGCGGTCTCCAGGTCGCCCAACGAGAGGATCGCCAGACGGGCCAGCTGGGCCATTTCGTCCCGGATGTAGGTCTTGAGCATCTCCGGGCCATCCGTGTTGATCGTGAACCGGACTTCGTTGCGCCGGAACGTGTCGAAGATCCAGCGGAATTCGTCCCAGCCGCTCACGACCCGGGTGTTGAGATTGGATGTCGGGCAGATCTCGAGGACGATCCCGCGGTCCGCGATCATGGCCATCGCTCGCGGGTCGTAGGCGGCCTTGACGCCATGCCCGATGCGGTCGGGCTCGAGAAGCTCGACCACCCGGGCAACCTCGTCGATCGGGCCGGATTCGCCGGTATGGACGGTCAAGCCGAGACCGAACTGGCGGGCGCGCCGGAAGAGTCGTCGGTAATCGGCCACCCGGAAGGTCGCCGATTCAGGACCGGCGATGTCGACGCCGACGACACCTCGGTCGCGCCAGGCGATGGCCTTCTCCACGATGATCTCGTTGAGTTCAAAGGGAAATGCACGGTCCAGGCAGAAGATGAGTCCGGGTTTGACCGGGTACTCCAGGCTGGCCTTGTCCATGCCCCGGACGGCCGCCGCGATGATGTGATCGAGGTCCTGCTCACCACCTCGATTTCGCTTCATCGGGTTGAAGCGGAGCTCCATGGAAGTGACGTTGTTCTTGCGGTAGGCGCCGCCGACGACCTCGTAGACGGAGCGCTCGACGGCGAGCGGCGAGCTTTGGATCAGCTCCGTCCAGTGGAAGAGCTGAAGGTAGCCATCGAACGAGCGGTTGCGCCGGGCCGAGACCGTGATCATGTCTCGGAATTCCCAGTAGTCCTTGGTCGGGAGCTTGATCCCCTGCGAATGGGCGATCCCCCACATGATGGCCGGGGTGACCGCGCCGCCGAGATGGCAGTGCAGCTCCGCGAGCGGGATCTTGCGCGAAAGGACGCGGGCCATGACCGGAGGATACCGGAGGTCGGCCGCGGGGTCCGGTCGCTCCGGATCGACGGACTCGCCTAGCCCAGACCAGGCCGAAGCTCGACGTGCCAAGTGCCTTCGTGGGCGCCGGTCTGGTCGGTCCAGTCGACGGTGATCGCGTACGTGCCCGGCAACCATGCGCCTTCGGCTGCCGGGAAGAGCACATAGAGGAGGCCGCCCTGGCGGTCCGACATGCCCGGGATCGGAGCCGGGGCCTCGAACGACCCGTCAGGAGCCAGGCGCCGGATCTCCGAGCCGGTGATGTCCTCGCCTCGGGCGAGCGTGACGCCAAGCCCGGTGGCCCGCGGCAGGTACGCCGTCGCCACGATCTTGCCACCGGCAAGGGCAGTGTCGTGCCAGGCGCTGCCCGGGCTCAGGACGCGCGACTCGGTCGCCTCCAGCGAGACGGCAGATCCATCGACCGTTGCGAACAAGCCGCTCCCGATCGCGAACGGATCGATCGCCGACGCCGGAACAAGACCGGCCTCTGAAACGGCCCAGTCATCGGGCGGCGGCACGTCACCAGATCGGGTTGGGATGCGCGCCTCGATGTGACGGATGCCACGCGCGGTCAGAACGTCGATCCGATACGTGCCCGGCTCCCAGCCCGTATCTGGGGGGCCGTCGGCACCGGACCGAACGAACAGGAACGAAGCGTCGGTGGCGCCCGGCCCGATCTGGACCGTGTCGACCCATTCGAGCCGGTCGTGCCGGTGAACACGCCAGATCCGAGCATCCTGAGCCTCAGCCGCACGAGGAGCCGTGATCCCGAGGACAGCGATGGTTCGACGGCCGGGCTCGACGAATGCGAACTCGGTACCGGCAGCGTTGGTCTCAGTCGGCGCCCAGCGCTCCGCGTAACGCGGCGATGGCTCATTCGGAGCGACGTTGAGGCGGTCGGTGCGTATCGCCCGAACACCCCACGCGTCATGTACGGTCACTAGTCCTGCGAGGGCGGGCCAGTCGGGCAGGTAGGCGGCGATGGGGTCGGGACTCGGCGGCGGCCGAACCGGATCGACGGCGGCGTTGGCGGGCGGCGTGCCCGATGCCGACCCGACGCTGGCGGTGGGACTTGGCTTCGCCGATGTCTGAGCGAGCGGCGACGAGGTGCCCTGCCCGTTCCATGGCTTGGCGATCGCCAGGACGAGCGCGAAGACGACAACGATCGAACCGATCACCAACGGATCGAGCCGCCGACGCTTGCGGTCGAGTCGGACCGGGTCGAAGTCGACGCTCATGGGCGATCGAGGCGCGCTCGCTCAGCCGGCCAAAGGGACGATCCGACCGTCAGCGTCAATCGTGGCCCGGCGACGGAGGCGCTTGAGTTCGGCGCCCGGGACCTGATCGCGGGCGTGATAACTGGAGCGGACGAGCGGCGCCGATTCGACGTGCCTGAACCCGAGTTCGAGCGCCTCGCGCTTCATGTCCGCGAACTCGTCCGGATGGTAGTAGCGCTCGAGCGGCAGGTGCTGCAGGGATGGTCTGAGGTATTGGCCGATGGTCAGGATGTCGACGTCGTTGTCGCGCAGCGCCTCGAACGCCTCGTGCAGTTCTGAGCGGGTCTCGCCCAGGCCGACCATCAAGCTCGATTTGGTGTGGGCCGGATAGCCGATCTCAGCGGCCATCTCCTTGGCCCGACGGAGGACGTACAGGCTTCGATCCCAGCGGGCGCGCTTGCGGACCGGCTTCTGGAGGCGGCGCACCGTCTCGAGGTTGTGATTGAGGATGTCGGGCCGGGCATCCATGACCGTTCTGAGTCGATCGTCCGAGCCGTCGAAATCGGGGATCAGGACCTCGATCCCCATCCCGGGCGAGGTCTCGCGCAGCCGGGTGATGGTCTCCGCGAAGATCCGCGAGCCGCCATCGGGCAGGTCGTCGCGGGCGACCGAGGTGATGACGACGTGCTCGAGACCGAGGGCACCGATCGCTTCCGCGACCCGGCGCGGTTCGTCGTCATCGAACCAGGTCGGCCGGCCGGTCTTGACCGCGCAGAAGCCGCAGGCCCGGGTACATGTATCGCCCAGGATCATGATCGTCGCCGTCCGCTGATCCCAGCACTCCCCGATGTTGGGGCAACGGGCTTCCTCGCAAACCGTGTTGAGCGACAGGCCGCGCATGAGCGCCTTCAGCTCGTGATAAGCCTCGCCGGACGGCATCCGGGCGCGGATCCAGTCGGGGTGGCGACGCGGGGTCGGAGTCGGGTCGAGGGCAGCGAGTTCTGTCGGTGCCGGTTCGAAGATCGGGAGCTCGCGCTGCATGCCCGGGAGTGTACGACGACCTGAGGATCCCGGCCTCAATACGGACCTTGACCATCGGCACGTCCGGCTCCTGGCCGCTGGTCCGTCGGGATAGACCTTCAGTAGACCGGCGTCTCCGGGCCGATCCCCTCCAGCCAGGTCTTGATCGTGCGGAGGAAGGCGGCCGCTTGGGCGCCGTCGTTGGCCCGGTGATCGATGGCCAGGACCATGTTCATGATGGGCCGGATCGCGATGACGTCGCCTTCGGGCGTCTCGCGGACGACCGGGCGTTTGGTGATCGCCTCCATGGTCAAGATCGCCACTTCGGGGACGTTGATGATCGGCATCGTCAGGTTTGAGCCGAACCAACCGGTGTTGTCGATCGTGAACGTGCTGCCGCCGTAGTCCTCGAGACGCAACTTGCCCGCCCGGGCGCGTGCCGCGACGTCTGAGATCGCGCGATTGAGACCGCTGATCGACAGCTGGTCAACGTCGCGAACGACCGGCACGAGCAGGCCGTCATCCACGGCAACGGCCACGCCCATGTGGAAGCGACGCTTGGCCAACAGGCCGGCGTCGGTCCAATGCGCGTTGAAGGTCGGATAGCGGCGCAAGGAATCGACCACGGCCTTGATCACGAAGGGCACGTAGCTCAGGGAGATGCCCTCGCGAGCCTGGTACTCACGCTTGGCCTGCTCGCGTGCCCTGACCAGGGCCGACGCATCGACCTCCATATGCACGTAGGCATGTGGGACCGCCAGGGCACGAGTCATCTGGGCGGCGATGCCCTTGCGCATCTGGGTCATCGGCAGGAGGACTTCGTCGGCACCTTCGGGGAACTCGATCGGGGCGCCGGCTGGCAGGGTCTGGGCCGGTGGCCGGGGGCCCGGAGCCCCACTGCTACCGGCGGGCACCGCAGCGGTGGCCTTCGATGTGAGTGTCGGGGATCCAGTCCGGATCGCTTCGACGACCGCGAGGACATCGTCGCGGGTGATCCGACCGCCGGCTCCGGTGCCCTGGATCTGCGCCGCCGTCAGGTCGTGTTCTCGAAGCAGACGTCGGACGGCAGGCGTCATCCGGGCATCGGGGTCCGCGGTCGCGGGTAGCGCCGTGGAGGTGGCAGCGGGCGGTGCGGCCTTAGCTCCAGCGACCTCAGCCGGCGCGCGCTCGTCGCTGCCTGCCGGGCCCTCGGCGATCGGGGAGGTCGGGGCTGTGGCGCTGCTCGCCGCCGCCGAACCAGCGGTCCCGATCGGCGCGGGGGCGCTGGTCGCCTCCCCGGCTTCGTCAGCCGCCGTCTCGATGATCGCGATCTCGGCATTGTTCGGGACCGTCGAGCCCTCCTCGGCCAGGATCTCGCGGAGGATCCCCTCGAACGGCGACGGCACCTCGGCGTTCACCTTGTCCGTGACGACCTCGACCAGCGGTTCGTATTTGTCGACATGGTCGCCCGGCTGCTTGAGCCATTTCCCGATCGTCCCTTCGGCCACGCTCTCGCCGAGTTGGGGCATCGTCACCTTGGCCACGTTCGCAAGTCCTCCGTTTGCGCAGCCCGCAGGTCGGGCGCGCGGGTCGCATCGCGTAGTGTCGCCCATCTGGGCCGACTCGGTCGAGTCGACTCGGTTGCGGCTCTCGGACCGTCAGTACGCCGCGAGCTTGCGGATCCCTGCTGCGATCTTTTCGGCATCGACCATGAACCATTCCTCGAGGACATGGTTGTAGGGCACGCCCGGGACTTCCGGTCCAGCGATCCGCGTGACCGGACCGTCGAGATAGTCGAACGCCTCTTCGGCCACGATGGCGGCGACCTCTGCGCCATAACCGCCGAACTTGTTGTCCTCATAGACGACCAGGCA
>SPCO01000132.1 GCA_004525275.1 Thermomicrobiales bacterium
CGCAACACAACGGCGGCCCGCAACACAACGGCGGCCCGAACGGCGGCCCGCAACACAACGGCGGCCCGAACGGCGGCCCGCAACACAACGGCGGCCCGCAACACGGCGCCCCGCAACACGGCGCCCCGAACGGCGGCAGTCAGTGCACGGCTCCGCAGCTTCGTCGCTTTATCAAGAGTCGACCCTATGTGCCGATGCATGAACTCCGCCGTCGCTTCGGGATCGACGGCGCAGACGACGACGTCACGGGCGTTCGCCTCGAACTCGGCTGGATCTACGTCGGTCTGCCGACTCGCGAGGGCGGTTTGCTTGGGGAGCTGCTCCGGGCTGGCGAGATCGGCTATGAACTGTCACTCGATCCGCGCAGCCCGATCGTCATCGGCGTGTACCCGATGCGCCCGATCCCGAGATCCTGAGGCAAGACAGCAGGCATCCCTTGACCCGGCCGGCCCGGAGCCTCCAACCCGAGCCGTAGATGGCGCTCGGCGTCCCTTGCGCACGCAGTCGCGCTCGGCGCCCCACGCCTGAAGCGACCGGCGAACCATCCTGTTTGGCGCCCCATGCCCAGATTCAGCGAAATCCTGGCCGATCTGGGCGCGAGGCGCCCGAAGTGACCAACGAAGCAACGAATCTGGCGGCCCGTCGGTCACCAGGAGCGCCTGCCGCAGACTCGGCTCGTGGATCCGGGCTCAGGCCGACGCGCACCCGGCCGGCGGGCCCTACCGACCTCGGTTTGCGGCGCGCGCAAGCAAGGTCTTGGCCTCGAACGGCGTCGCGTCCGGGTAGGCGGACCGCAGTCGAGCGAGCAGGCCGGCGATGTGGGGCGCCGCGAAACTGTTGCCGGTCGCGATGATATTGCTGCCGCCTAGCCAGGCGACCGGTACGTCGACTCCCCAGGCCCCGAACTCCACGGGCGGCCGAGGGTTGTAGAAGAACGTCAGCGGGTCCGGGATGTCGTGGGCGGCGACGGACACCACGGAAGAGAAGACCGATGGGTAGCTCGCGTCACCAAGGTAATTGCTCGCCGAGCAGACCAGCAGGCAGTCAGCGAAGTACGCCTGGTCGACCAGATCGTGGAATGTTGCATACAGTTGTTCGCTGCGCGACGAGAGGCTCATATTGGCGACTGGGATCTTGTGTTCGACGGCCCAATCGATGGCGTGGGCGAAGGCGAGGCCCTTGCCCTTGTTGTTGGGGTCCAGGACGCGGATCGAGATCAACTCGGCATCGGGAGCGAGTCCGTGGATGATCCCGGCACATGCCGTCCCGTGCCCGACGACATCGTCACCACCCTCGTCCTCGACGACCTCGCCGTCGCCCTCGCTGATCTCCACACGAAGACTTCGCACGAGTCGTCCACCGACCGCAGGATGATCGCCATCGACCCCCGAATCGATGATGACCACCGTCACGCCCTCACCGCTGGCCGACAGCCAATCGGCTGATTCGGCGTCGTCGCGAAACGGCCCCTTCCGCGCCAGGCCGTCTCGCTGTTCGGTCCGGAATGGCTCGCTCCAGGCTGGATATGCCTCGGATGTCACCGGCGCAAGCTGCGCAGCCGGCCGCTCGAGTCCCGCCCGCCCGCCGTTCGGTGTCGACCGATCACCGCAAGTAGCTCGATGGCCAGGTCGCGGTCGGATACCGAGACGTGACGCATCGTCGCGATCGCGTCAACGAAGGCCCAGAACCGGTCATCGTGTGAGCGTCGGCGGGTCGCGGCTGAGACGAGCTCGTCCACCGCTGCATCGGAAGCCGAATCGTCCGCGGAACGAAGCACATCGGCCAGCACGGCCCGCAGGTCTCGAGCCCGAGCGGAGACCTTGATCGCGGTCGCGGCCTGGCGGGCGAACAGGGTGACGGTCTCGATGTCCTGGATGGTGAACGGACCATCGCGCTTGTCGATCACTTCGAGGACGCCGAGCGTTCGAGCCCCATCCTCGAGTGGCAATGCGAGCAGCGAGCGGGGCACATAGCCGGTCTGGTCGGCAACGTTTCGGCCGAACCTCGGGTCCTGGGCCGGATCAGCCATCGCGATGCTCTCACCCGTCGAGAAGACGTAACCGGCGATGCCCTGCGTGGGCCCGATGGTCATGCCCACGACCGGTTGGCCCTGGGCGCCGGCCGCCACCACGAAGCGAAGGTTGCCCGATGCCTCATCCAGCAGGGCGATCGACGCGGCCTCGGCCGCGAAGATGCCGACGGTCGCGTCCACGATGGTTCGGAGCAGGGCCATTTCCGGGTCGGTATCCAGTCGCACCGCGGTCTCGCCGCGCACTGCAATCTCGCGCAGGATGGCCAGCGCATCCGACGACAGGTCCCGTGACCCGCCCTTTACCATTGGGCGCGCTGCGCTATGCGGGTGACATCGAGGACGATAAGGTCGCGCGGCTCGACCCGCAGGAGGCCCGCGTTGACGAGTTCGGCGACGACGCGGTTCACGCTCTGTCGCGTCCCACCGATCATCGCCGCCAATTCGGATTGGGTGTACGCCCGACCGAGTCGAACGTCCTTGGACTGCCCGGGCGCGACTTCCTCCGCCATCCGCGCCAGACGACTTGCCAGTCGCCCGCCCAGGTCCAGGAAGTGAAGCTCGGAAACGTGGGCGGTAAGCCGTCGAAGATCCTGCGTCAGATTGCGTAGGATCGCCGTCCGGAACGCCTCGTTGTCGGCCATCAGCGGTCCGAACGCTGGCTGGGTCAGGATGTATGTCACCGTTGGCTCGACCGCAACGGCGGTCGCGGACCGAGGTGCGTCGTCGAGCAGGACGAGCTCGCCGAAGACCTCGCCCGCTCCGAGGGTGACCAGGATCGCCTCCTCACCGTCCTGCGACTCGATCGAGATCTTGGCCCGGCCTGATGCGATGACGTGCATCGCGTCACCCGGATCGCCTTCGTGAAAGATCGTCTCACCGGACCGGAACCGACGCTGTCGGAGCATCGGTGCGATCAGCTCGAGGTCAGCCTCGGCGACACCGCGGAACAGACGCGATCGGCCGATGGCCTCGATGACCGCACGGTCCTGGTCGGGCGTCGGTGTCGTCGCATCGCGGTCGGTCATCGCGGGCGCGTCCTCCTCGATCGATTTCGCCATGGGCTGTGTCTGACTTGAGTGTATGGCGTGCGGGACGGGTGGTCGAGTCGCGGGCCGGATCTACTGCCGACTCCAAGCCCCGCGATACCGATCGAGTAGCTGGGTGGTCAACCCCGGTCCGGCGTCCACGAGACCAAGGAACCCGGCCCGGTCGAGCGCGAATAGATGACCGTCCGAGGTGGCGGTGACCGTCGCTGTCCGAGGCACCGAGGTCAACAGGCCGATCTCGCCGAACACGTCCCCGGGACCGATCGTCCGCAGCTCGATGGGCTCGGCGACCCCAGTTCGCTGCGATACCGTGAAGGTGCCCGTATCGATGAAGTAGAAGCGGTCAGCGACATCGCCTTGCGCAACGATCACCTGCCCGGCCTCGACCTCGACCGGGATCAATCGACGTGAAGCCATCTCGAGGCGAATCGGGAGTACGCCGCCGAACACGCTCGACCGCACGAGCTCGAGCCGCCGTGGATCGAGGCCCGACGATTCCAGGGCGCCCGTCGAGCGGAGCAATCCGATCGAGAGGATCCCGACGATCCCCGAGCCGATCGCGATCGTCAGCGTCGCCACCCCAGGGCCGTATGCATCCGCCAGCAGGGGCGCCGCGAATGCTCCGACGATGGCTGCGATGGAGCTTGGTATCTGCAGGAACCCCATCGCTCGACCCCGCTCGTCATCGGGTACCACGCGCTGGAGGATCGTGGCGTTGATGACATCGAGGAGCAACAGGGCACCGACAGCGATGCCGATCGCGAGCAGGGCCGGCCCAAGATCACGAGTGAAGCCCAGGACCACGAGGCTAAATCCGCCGATGAGACTACCGGCGAGGATGCCGACGTCAAGACGTTTGAGCACAACCCAGCCGGCGATGATCCCGGCGGCGATGCCACCGATCCCCGTCGCGGCGTTGAGGTACCCGGTGGCCGCCTCGCCGGCCCCCAGCGAGTCGACCGCGACGACGACGGTCAGGACGCTCAGCCCACCGCCGGCGAAGCTCGTGGCGATATCGAGGACGATGATCCCGGGAATCCGGTCGACGATGGTTCGCCAGCCGACATTGGGGGCCGATGCCGCGACTTCGGCGTCGGAGGATCGTGCCGCGTCTTCCGATTCACTCAGGAGTGTTCGACGGCTCGGCAGGGTCGCCAGGATGACCGCGACGAACGCGAACGAAATGGCGTTCAGGACGAAACCTAACGCGAGGCCACCAGTCGCGATCAGGACCCCGGCTATGGCCGGCCCGACGAAGTAGGCTAGATTGTCCAACGTGGCCCAGACGCTGTTGGCAGGGCCGAGGTCTCGTTCGTCCGTGACCAGCGACGGCAGGTAGGAGCCGATCGCCGGTCCGAAGAACGTCGAAACGCTGGACGCGATGATGGCCACGATCACGATCCAGATGACCGGCGCATCGGTCAGGACGAGGACGGCCAGCACGATCATCAGGCCGCCGCGGATGACATCGGTCGCGATGAGGATGAGACGCCGATCGAAGCGGTCGGCAACGATCCCCGCCGGGATGGACAAGATCAGGGACGGTGCGATCCGTGCCGCCCCGACCAGGCCGAGCGCCAGCGCGTCATGAGATTCCTGGTAGACGACGATGAGCATCGCCACCATGTAGAGCCAGTCGCCGATCGACGAGATGACCTCGCCGGCCATCAGCCGAGCGAGTCGCGAGTTGGCAAAGACGCGCCGGTAAGCGGTCAGCATCTAGGCGGCCAGCGCGCCGAAACGCCTCGGGGGCCTTGACCCCGAGGCGTCCTGGTCCAATTGGTTGGCTTGCCTGCTACTTGGCGGCCCTCATCCGGTTCGCCTTCGCCACCGGGGCGTTAGTTGCGGGTGTTGAACTTCTGACCCTCGGTGTCATCCTCGGTCGGGACGGCGCCACGGGCGTTGAACTTCTGACCCTCGGTGTCATCCTCGGTCGGGACGGCGCCACGGGCGTTGAACTTCTGACCCTCGGTGTCATCCTCGGTCGGGAC
>SPCO01000060.1 GCA_004525275.1 Thermomicrobiales bacterium
CGGTCGGTCGCGGCCATGGAGGCTTAGCGATGCCACTCTTGCTGGAGATCGTGACGCCGGAGAAATTGGCCTACTCGGACACCGTCGATGGCGTCCAGTTGCCCGGGGTCGAGGGCGAGTTGGGCGTGTTGCCGCACCACGCGCCGCTCGTTTCGATGCTCGGGGTTGGGGAACTGCGCATCCGGAAGGGTGGCGCGGAGGAGTCGTTCGCGATCGTGGGCGGCTTCCTGCAGGTTCGGCCGGACCGCGTCGTGGTGATGGCCGAGACGGCCGATATGGCCAGTGAGATCGATCTCGAGACAGCCCAGGAAGCCCGGCGCGAAGCGGAGCGCGCCCTGGAAGGGGCGGCGCATACCGATGCGGTCGACCTGGCTGCCGCCCGCGCTTCCCTCCAGCAGGCCCTCCTCCGGATCCGCGTCGCCGAGCGTCGCCACCGCGAGGGCCCGCGGCGCCACGGCTAGCCCACAACGTGGCAGACGCCAGACCGTTCCACTGGGAGTACCGCCCGGAGCCGGTCGCCCGCGAGGTCTTCCGGATCGATGGCGGCCAACCGCTCACCGGGATGGTCACCATCAGCGGCGCCAAGAACTCGGCGCTCAAGTTGTTCGCTGCCGCGACCCTGACCGGCGAACGCTGCCGGCTCACCAATGTTCCCGAGATCGAGGACGTGCGGGTCATGGCCGAGACGCTCCGCGATCTTGGCGTCGTGGTCGAGCACCCGGCGGACAACGTCTATGAGATCGCCTCGGGCGATGTCGAATGGTTGTTCGTCCCGCTCGAGGCGGCCGCGCGGATGCGTGCGAGTTTCATCCTGCTTGGTCCGCTGCTTGCCCGATTCGGTCGGGTCATCATCAGCAACCCGGGCGGAGACCGGATCGGGCGTCGACCGGTCGACCTGCACGTCGAGGCGATGCGAACGCTCGGCGCCTCGATCGATTACCGCAACGGCTACTACTTCGCGACGGCGCCGGGTCGACTGCGTGGCGCAGAGGTCACCTTCCCGTTCGTCTCGGTCATGGGCACGGAGAACGCACTGCTTGCGGCGACCCTGGCCGACGGCCACACCGTGATCCGGCCGGCCGCCCAGGAGCCCGAGGTGGACGACCTCATCTCATTCCTGCAGGCGATGGGTGCCGCCGTGGAGCGGACCGCGCCGGATACGATCGAGGTCGACGGCCGCAAGCGCCTGCGTGGCGCCGAGCATCGGGTCATGCCCGACCGGATCGAGGCTGGCACATTCGCCATCGCTGCCGCGGTGACCGGCGGCCGGGTGATCCTCCAGGACGCACCGTGCGACGACCTCGCTGCATTCATCGAGATCTTGCGGGGCGTCGGCGTCGGAGTGACCTGCGGTCCGGACTCGATCGAGATCGATGGCGCGGCGCTGCACGCTGGCGGCTACACGGCCCGCGACATCGAGACGGCGCCATATCCGGGCCTGGCCACGGACCTCCAGCCACCGACCGCGGTCTTGCTGACCCAGGCGGCCGGGACCTCGCACGTCCACGAGGCCATCTTCGAGGACCGGCTCGAGTGGACGACCGAGATCCGTCGGATGGGCGCCAAGCTCAAACTGACGGACGGCCATCACGCCACGATCACCGGGCCGTCCAGCCTCGTCGGGGCCGAGGTCGAGATCGGTGATCTGCGGGCCGGCGCATCGCTCATGCTCGCCGCCCTCGCGGCCAAGGGCACGTCCACCATCCACGGTGCGCACCACGTTCACCGGGGCTATGAGAACATCGAGGGCAAGTTCCTCGATATCGGGGCCAGCATCACGCGCGACGCGGAAGGGACGACAGTCAACGACTCATGAAGATCGGCATCGATCTGGGGACCGCCAACGTCCTCGTCTACGTCAAGGGCAAAGGCATCGTCATCACGGAACCCAGCGTGGTCGCCGTCTCCGACGACAACCGGATCGTCGCGGTCGGCGAGGAAGCCCGCGAAATGATCGGCCGAACCCCCGGGAACATCCACGCCATCCGACCGATGAAGGACGGCGTCATCGCCGACTACGTCATCACCGAGGCGATGCTCAGCCATTTCATCGGCAAGGTCCGCCGCGGACCGTTCGGGTTTGGGAAGCCGGAAGTCATGATCTCCGTCCCAGCCGGGGTCACGAGCGTCGAGAAACGGGCGGTCCGCGACGCCGCGCTCAAGGCCGGGGCCAAGGAGGCCTATCTCATCGAGGAGCCCCTGGCCGCTGCCATCGGGGCCAACGTGCCGATCAGCGGACCGTCAGGGAACATGATCATCGATATCGGCGGCGGGACCAGCGAGATCGCGGTCATCTCCCTGGGCGGGATCGTCGTGTCCCACAGCCTGCGCGTCGGTGGCAACCGATTCGACGACGCCATCGCGACCTACATCCGCAAGAAGTACAACCTGATGGTCGGCGAGCGGACCGCCGAGGAAGTGAAGATCGAGATCGGCACGGCCCTGCCGCTCGAACGCGAGCTGACCATGGAAGTCCGTGGCCGCGACCTCATCGCTGGCCTGCCGCGCACCATCCCGATCACGAGCAGCGAGGTGATGGAGGCGATCGAGGCCCCGCTCCAGCAACTCGTCGCAGCGGTCCGGGCCGTTCTGGAGCAGACTCCGCCGGAGTTGTCGTCCGACATCATCGACAAGGGCATGGTCATGTCCGGCGGCGGCGCGCTCCTGCGCAACATCGACAAGCTCCTGACCCAGGTCACCGGCGTCCCATGTCATGTCGCCGAGAACCCCCTCAACTGCGTCGCCCTCGGCACTGGCCTCGCCCTCGAGCATTTCGAGTTCTTCAAGAAGTCCCTAGTCCAGCAGGTCTAGGCGGATGTGCGACCGGACCATCGGCACCGGGCACGGCGGGCGCACGGGTGCCGTGAGGCGCAGCGCCGCAGGCAGCCGGGAGTTCGCCGGGTCCGGGGACGCTTGATGAGGCGAGCATTCGTCGATCTGCACTGTCACTCGAAGGGCAGTTTTGACTGTCTGTCGGATCCGAAGGAGATCGTCAAGGCGGCAAGCGATCGGGGTCTGACCCATCTGGCGATCACCGATCATGACCGGATCGACGTCGCCCTTGAGGCCCGGGAACTTGCGCCAGAAGGGCTGACGATCCTCATCGGTGAGGAGGTCAAGACGGCCGATGGCGATCTGATCTGCGTCTTTCTCGAGCGGGCGATCCAGCCCGGGATGTCGGCGATGGAGACGATCGCCGCCGCCCGCGAGCAGGGTGGGCTGGTCGGGATCCCCCATCCGTTCGATCGAATGCGCGGCTCGCTCTTGCGCGATGCGGCGATGGCCAGTCTCGCGCCGCACGTCGACTGGATCGAGGCCTATAACGCCCGCGTCGTCGGGCACGGCAACGACGATGCCGCCGAGTTCGCGATCGCCAACGGGAAACCTGGGATCTCCGTCTCCGATGCGCACTCGATCATGGAAGTCGGCGTCGCCTACACCGCGCTCGATGGCGATCCGTCCACGCCGGCTGGCCTGCTCGCCGCTCTCGCGAGCGCGGAGGTCGTGCCCGGGCGGGCGACCTACTTCGTGCGGCTCTGGACGCCGTTGGCCAAGGGCGTCAACCGGTTGCGGGGCAACTCACGGGTCCGGTCGTGACCGACACGAGCGGGCAGGACCATCGACCGATTTCCGGCGGGACGGGGAGTCCGATAGGGTCGGAGCCGATGGATGCCGCGCTTCCACGCCACGAACCTGACTCGCTGATCGACGCCCTGGATCACGAGCCGACCGAGGTCGCACCGCTTTCGCTCGGCCGGCGCCTACGCGAGCCGCGCACGATCCTGTCGATCCTCGTCCCGCTGGGGATCATCGCATTCTTCCTGTATCTCAATCGCGATCGACTCTCGGCGGTGCCCGAGCTCATCCTGCAGGCCAATCCGGCCCTCGTCGCCCTCGCATTCATCGTGTTCTATCTCGGCTTCCCACTGCGGGGCTACCGCTGGCAGCGGTTGCTCAAGGAGACGGGCTTTGCCATCCCGCTGCGTGGGTCGACGGAGATCCTGTACATCTCCTGGTTCGTCAACTGCGTCGTGCCGGCCAAACTCGGTGACGTCTATCGCGCCTATCTCCTGAAGATGAATAGCCGGGCATCCCTCAGCCGGACCTTCGGGACCGTCTTCATCGAGCGCATCCTCGACATCTTCGCCATCGCGATCCTGGGTCTGGCCGCCGGCTTCTGGAGCTTCCGGAGCGGGATGCCGGAGCCGATCCGGCTCGTCTTCGTCGTCGGCATCGTGGTCGTGGTGGTAGCCGCCATCGGCCTGCTCACGATGCGCAACTTCGGCCGCCGGATCATCGTCAGATTGCCGCTCCCATCGAGCGTTCTCGAGTTGTACGAGCGGTTCGAGGAGGGCGTCTTCGGAGCGGTTCGGCTTCGTCACCTGCCCGTGCTTGCCACCGTGACCGGGCTGATCTGGATGACCGAGGGACTCCGCCTGTACATCGTCGTTTTGGCGCTCGGCTTCAGCGATGTCACGCTTGGGCTGTCCGGGGCGATCTTCGTTGCCCTCATCGGCTCGCTCCTGACCGCCATCCCGCTCAGTCCAGCCGGCCTCGGTTTTGCCCAGGCCGGGGTCATCGGCGTGCTGACCGTGGGCTACGGTGTGCCACTTGCCGAGGCGACCGCCATCACGATCCTCGACTGGGTGATCAGCGTGCTGTCGATCATCGTGCTCGGCGCCATCGTGTATGTCGTCTCGCCGATGCCGCGCGGGATGGGCCGGATCGGCCAGCAGCCAGCGACCAAATCGGCGGCGACACCGGTCTGACCCCGGTGTCACGCCGCACGTCTTTCTGGCGAGGCGTCAACCCCATCCGAGGTGGCGCGTAACGATAGTCCTGGGTCTGGCGTCTGGTCGGCTGAACCGGACTGCGACGGACTACACCGCACCCCTTCGTTCGACCGTCGCGCCGCCGGCACCGACCGGTACCAACGGGTGATATAGGCGGATGCGCCGCCGTTCGATAGTGGCGCCAGAAGCACCTCTACCGAACGTCCGATCTCAGCGGAGCCTGAACCCACAAATGACGACGCAGAACGGCCGAGCGTTCAACGAATGGCTGCGAGCACAGCTCAAGGCCAAGAAGATGTCGCAACGGCAGCTGGCCCAACAGTCTGGCGTGGACCATTCCACGATCTCGCGGCTGATCCGCGGTGACCGAATGCCCTCGCTGGGGACCGCGACCAAACTGGCCCGCGGCCTGCGTGAGCTTCGAGACGACGCGGACACCCCGCAGTATCTGGGTCTCGTGGCCGCCGGTAACACCAATCCGACGGCGCGCGTCGAGTACGCCTTGCGCGCTGACGAACTCCTGAGCGAACCCCAGGTCCGCCAGATCATGGAGTACTACCTCGCCGTACGGATGCGCCGCTACGGCCGAACCATGCAATCGAGCGAGACCGGCCATGGCACCGAACGGGTGCAGGAACGGACCCTCGGTCGATCATCCGCCTCCGGCTACGGCAGTCCGGTCGGAGTGGGCGCAGGCGCCACCGTCAGCACGGTGCGTTCCGTAGCCCGCTCGACCTCCAGTCGCGAACCGGGGCGTTACTGAGAATCTATCGGGCACGACCCGTGATCGTCCTCCACGATCCGGGTCCACGGGGCAGCGAACGCCGGCGTCTGGGGCGCCGGCGTTCGCGATTCCGAGGGGCGTGACGCGCGGCGCCGCGTGTGGGCGCCGCGTGTGGGCGCCGCGTCTGGGCGCCGCGTCTGGGCGCCACACGCCCGAAGCGACCGGGGGAGCGTTGAAGCCGAAGGCATTGGACCCTGTTTGGCCTCTTCCTTGGCCGATCTGAGCTTCAGGCGCCCGAGTCAGCCATCGCGCGGGCCCTCGCGATGGTCCAATGGTCCGTTGAAGCGCCTGACGCCGAACGTTGCCGTCTGGCCGTGGGCCGATCGCAGCGTCGGGGTGCGCCGAATGGAGCGGCCGGCCGGTTGCGCCCACGGCCAGACATGGGCCACGTCCAGAGCTAGCCCGAATAGTTCCCGAGTTCTCACGACACTTGGCGGCACGTTCGCCCGGTCAGCCTAGGCGAGGGCGGGCCCAAGGTGCCTGCGCGACTGCGCTAGCGATCTGGCGCGTAGACCGAGATGAACCGGCCGGGGGCCGCCACGAAGCGAAGAACAGGCTCCCCGAAGCGCCCGGCCGGTGCAACGACCGCTTCGGCCGGGCCTTCACACGCCGCCCCGATCGCGGTCTGGAACAGCGAATCGCAGATCACGACCAGCGGACCCGTCGGCGTCTCGATCGCTCCCGAACCTGTATCGACTCGCACGACGGCACCGGCCCGAATGAGCGGATAGCCGTACGCCTCGGTCGACTTGAAGTCGGGTAGGGATCGGAGCGTGACCACGTCGCCCTCGGCAGCGGCCAGGATCCGGTCGGCGGCCTCGGCCGCTGCAGGGAATCCGCCATCCGGATTGACGGCCGGCGGTTGCTGCGCGAGGTTCCAGGCGAGGATCGCGCCCACGACGACGACCACGATCCCGCGGCCGATCACGCGGCCGGTTTCCCGTGGCCCACCTTTCGCAGGCTCGGTGCCAGCGACACCATCGGCCACCACTGCGGCCGCGTCATCGGCCAGCGCCACCGCCGTACCTCCGGCCACTACCGCACCATCGGCCACAACCGCGTCATCAGCCGCGAGGCCGCTCCCTCCGGCGTGTCCCCGCCACAGAACCGAGGCCCCGATCCCGATCAGGGTGAACACCATCGGGTCAGCGAAGGCGTGGTAGTGGTCATTCGGAAGGCCTGGCACGACGGTCGCCAGGCTCGGTGACAGGAACGTCAGCGCGAAGGCCGTCCAGACGATCCCCAGGCCGAGCCAGCGCGAGGCGACCCGCTCTGGTTTCGATCCCAATACGATGCCGCCGACCGTCGCCACGACCACGAGCAGGGTGGCGAGCACTGCGGCCAGCGGCCCATCGGTGATCAGTCCGGTCAGCGGCCACGAAGCGACCCGCGTCGCGATCACGACGAAGCGGACGAGCGGTCCGGAAGCTGCGGGATCTCCACCCGCTCGAATGTAGTCGAGCGCCGCGACGGCCTCTGAGAAGTCGGTCGTGAACTCGTGGATGGCCAGAGGCAGGAAGCTCAAGACCACGATCGCCAAACCGGCGAGGCCGAATAGCCAGACCCGGCGAGTCGCCTCCGCTCGGGATTCGCCCACACCCGACCCGGGGGCCCCCGACCCGGAGGTCTCCGCGCCCGACCCGGAGGTCTCCGACCCCGACCCGGAGGTCTCCGCGCCCGACCCGGAGGTCTCCGACCCCGACCGCAACCCCGCACGCCCCCCGGCACGCACGTCCGCCACGAACAGGGCCGCGATGATCGGCAGCAGCGCGACTCCCAGAACGTGGCACTGCATCGTGATCGCCGTTCCGATCCCGGCGACGAGCCACCATCGGGGCTGCCCGCTCGACCATGCTCGCCAGGCGCCGGCCAGCGCGATCGCGCTCGAAAGGGCGATGAGGTTCGGATTCCAGATGAAGGTCGATTCGTCGACTGCGGAGATTGACACGGCCATCAGGAGCCCAGCGACCAACCCCGCCACACTCCCGCCGATCGATCGGGCCAGCCACCACGTCACGAGCACGGCGGCGATCCCCGCCAGCGCGATCTCGGCGACAACGGCAACCGGCGAGTCGCCACCGGTCATGAACGCGGCCGGTGAGAGGAGGTAGTAGTACCAGGCGCCGTGATGGAC
>SPCO01000092.1 GCA_004525275.1 Thermomicrobiales bacterium
GCGTCGAAGGCCGCGAAGATGATGTCGAGGACATCGAATGGACCCACGGCGCGCTCCTCGAGGAGCGACAGGAACTCCTCGCCATAGCGCGCGCGCCAGGCGGCCGGATAGAGTCGGACGAGCCACGCCCTCACGACGTTGTTCCGCGGAGTTGCCGAAGCCCGGCGTCCGCGAAGGACGACAGGGCGGTCAGTTGCTCGTCGAGGGTCCGGGCGCCAAGCCCGGTCAAGCGGTACGGCTGCCGACGGTCGACCTTGGGCAGCGGCTCGATGAGGCCGCGCTGCTCGAGCCTGGCGAGCGCCTCGTACAGGGTGCCAGGTCCGATCGGCCGACCCGTCCGTTCCTCGATATCGAGCATCATCGCGTAGCCGTGGCGCGGCCCCTCGGCGAGGCTCACCATGATGAGCAGCGCAGGTTCCGCGAAACGCCCGAACTCGGGCCCATCCGATGGGTTCATGCGACCGTCTCCTCCGGATTCCGATATATCGTGTAGCGATATATAACCAGATCCGGGAGAACTGTCAATACCCAAGTTGGCGGACGCCTACTCCCCGGGCGCCTACTCCCCGGGCGCCTACTCCCCGGGCGCCTACTCCCCGGGCGCCTACTCCCCGGGCGCCTACTCCCCGGGCGCCTACTCCCCGGTGAACCGAGGCGGCCGTTTGTCGAGGAACGCCGCCAGCCCTTCGCGGTGATCGGAGGTCCCGCCGGCGATGCCCTGGCGGTACGCCTCCTCCTCGAGCGCTGTCTCCAGATCGATGTCCCAGGCCCGATCCAATGCACGTTTGGTCAGGGCCAGCGCCTGTGGCGCCAGCCCGGCCAGGCGGGTCGCGATGGCGCGGGCGGCGTCGGGCAGCTCATCCGCGGGTACGACGCGCGTCACGAGTCCAAAACGCTCGGCGTCGGTGGCGGTCAGGCTATCGCCCAGAAGGGCGAGTTCGGCCGCCTTTGACGGCCCGACCAGCCGCGGGAGGAACCACGTCGCCCCACTATCCGGCACCAACCCGATTCGCCCGAAGGCCAGCGCGAAACTGGCCGTGTCGGCCGCGATCCGGATATCGCAGGCGAACGCGAGGGAAGCGCCCGCCCCAGCAGCCACGCCATTGATCGCCCCGACGATGGGTCGGTCGAGGTCACGCATCGCGGTGATGATCGGGTTATAGCGATCACGAACCTCGACGGCCAGCGGGGCAGCGTCCGGCTCAAGCCGCTCCTTGAGGTCCTGCCCTGCGCAGAAGGCTCGGCCGGCTCCGGTCAGGATCACGGCCCGCACGGCCCGATCCCGGGCCACGGTGCGGAACGCCGCCAGGAGTTCCGTCTTGAGCGGGATCGTCAGGGCGTTGAGCGCTTCGGGTCGGTCGAGGGTGATGGTCGCGATCGAATCGGCGACTTCGAAACGCAGCGTGGTCAGACTCCCGAGAATTCGACCAGCCGCCCATCGACCAGTTCGAAGACTCGCCGGTCGATCGGCTCGTCCGCGCCGCCGGAATGCTCAAGGACGAAGTCAGCGAACAGTGTCGCGAAATCGGCGTCGTCAGGTCGCAGCGAGCCGGCGGTCAACAGGTGTCGATCCGGGATCCCGATCAGGATCCGGCCCGCGGACCCAAGCTCCGCAACAAGATGATCGACGACTTCGGTCAGCAGGATCCGCGCGGCATCCCAACCTTGACCGGTATCCGAACTGATCAGCCGACGCTCGCCGGAGATCTCGTCCGTCCAGGGGGCGGTCGCGGACCAGGCACCGAGATTGTGCATCGCCGCATCCTGGATCTCGCTCGGATCGATGCCCCAGGCCAGCAGATGGTCACCGTTGACGACGATGTCGTAGGCGCCGGCGTCGATGGTGTAGACGACCGGGAGGTCTGCCGGACCCAGGTCCAGGAGGGGCTGGGCATGACTTTGCGAGGCGTGCGCGGCGAGCGTCTGGCGATCGATCGAGGCCATTTCCAGACCCTGGGTACCGATCGGCCGGAATGCCGGGTAGATCAGCGTCCGAGCCTTCGTCCAATCGTGCTCGGGTGCCTCGGCCATTGATGTCCTTGCGACAGGGGCCGGCGAATGCCCGCTGACCGGCGAGGATTCGTCGATCGGGGCCAGATAGTCAGGTGCGCTGTCCCGGATCGCGGGCGCAGGCTCATCACCAAGATCGCGCTGGGAATCTCGGCCGTAGTCACTGCCGCCGTCGGGATCTCGCTCCATGGCGTCCTCCTCGTTGCGCGCTGATGATCAGTGCCCGGACCAGACGGGCGGTCGTTTCTCGGTAAACGCCAGCATGCCCTCGGATTGGTCGTCCGTATCGAACAGCCCGAAGAATGCCTCACGCTCGCTCGCCAAACCAGCCGACAGGCTTCGTTCATCGGCGTCGAGCACGGCCGCCTTGGCGGCTCGAACGGCGATCGGCGGCATGGATGCGATCCGGCCGGCCAGTTCCAGGGCCGCGTCGACCGTCGCTTCGGCGGGTACGACCCGGGTGACCAACCCGAGCGCAAACGCCTCGGCCGCGTTCATCGTCCGGCCGGTAAGGATGAGCTCCATCGCCCGGGCCTTTCCGATCGCTCGGGTGAGGCGCTGCGTGCCACCAGCACCGGGCATGACGCCCAACCGGATCTCCGGTTGACCGAAGGTCGCGTCCTCCGCGGCGACGATCATGTCGCAGGTCATCGCGAGCTCACAACCGCCGCCCAGCGCAAAGCCGCGGACCGCCGCGATCAGGGGCAGGCCGACCGCAGCCAGCCGATCCCACGTCTCAAACCGGCCCTCGTCGCGCAATGAGGCGCTTGTCTGCGTTGCCAGTTCCGGGATGTCGGCCCCAGCCGCGAACGCGCGCGTGCCCGCGCCGGTGATGACGATCGCCCGACATTGACCGTCCTTGTCGAGGTCCTCGAGCGCCAACGCGAGGTCATCGAGCAGGGCAAAGTCGAGCGCGTTCAGCGCTTCCGGTCGCTGGAGCGTCACGAGCGCCACGCCATCCATGCGCAGCAGCGGTGCTGCCGACTTCGGAGCCGGAGCCGGGAAGGCGACGGAAACACGACGCGGTCGGGAATCGTCACCCGCGCCGGGCGAGCTGGTCGGCATCGAATCGTTCGAGTGGGCGGTCTTGGGCACGTCGTCCTCGGCTGTCGTTCAGACAGTATCCACGGTCGGCCAAACGGAGCCACTGATCTCCGGGGCATCCTCCAGCACGAGCAAGGTGGCCAGGCCGGGGCCGATCTCGCGCAGGTTGCGCCCCGCGGCGCGCATGGCGTCGGAGGCGAGGCCCGCGTCGAGCGACGCTCGATCGTCGAAGCGCATCACCGCCACGAGGATAAGGTCCGTTTCACCTCCGAGCGCCTCCGTCACCCGATGAATCGTCGTTTCGCGCAGGCCGGGTGTCCCGGCCACGAGGGGCAGATGCTCAGCTGCGTAGCGCCGCTCGAACGTTGCCTTGGCCTCCTCACCCCCATCGGGTCGTCGGTAGAGGGCAAGCAATGTTGTCATCGAACAACCTCCGGATATGCAGCCGCGCGGCGGCGAGCGATCGGTTCGGTCGAACGATAGAAGGCCTCGACTGCGGCGTCGAATTCTGGCGGCGGGCCGGACACGATGTCATGACCCCGACCGGGCACCACGAGCAGTCGCCCGTCCCGGACCTGCCGTGCCAGTTTCGCGGCCTGGACCACGGAGACGATCGGATCGCGATCGCCGCAAGCGACCAGGGTCGGGACATCGATAGACCGCCGGGCCGCGGGCGACAAGATCGGCTGTATCGCGACGTCGGCGCTGATCGCCGGCAACAGATCCCGCCAGGCACCGACGCCCTGGACCGGGTCATGCCGGGCACTGAGCCGAGCCGCCCAGGCGGGGTCCTCCCGGTCGATCCGAGTCAGATCCAGCAGGTGACGAACCACCGATGCGCGGGGTTCGCGCTCCGTCGAGATCCCGGCCACGATCAGCGTGCGCAAACGGTCGGGCGATCGGACGGCGAAGTTCAGAGCGGTCGTGGCGCCCATGGAGAACCCGAGCAGATGGAACGTCGACAGTCCGAGGTTGTCAGCAAACGCCGCCACGTCGTCGACGAGGGCAGCCGTCTCGAAACCGCCGACGGCTACATCCCAGGCGGTCTCGCCGTGGCCACGAGCATCGGGCAGGTAGACGGTAAAGGCTGAGGCGAGGGCCGGGGACAGATCCGCGAACTGGGTCCGACCGGACATCGTTGCCCCGTGCAAGGCGATCAGCGGTGGACCGGCGCCGACCACCTCGTACCCGATCTCGATGTCTCCCGCAGCGATCCGCGGCATCAGCGTTCGGGCTTGCCTTCCACGTTGGCGCTCGCGGCGCGCTCGATGCGCAGATAGCGGCGCCGGTAGTAGAGCAACGGCATGGGGTGATGCTCCGTGTTTGCGATGACGTCGACGCGCCCGATGAACAGGTCGTGGTCACCCGCAGAAAAGGTCTGGACGACGGTGCACTCGAGCGTCGCGATCGCTCCGTCGATGAGCGGCAGACCCGTCGCACCAGAATGCCAGGTGGCCCCACAGAAGGCGTCCCGCCCGGGTTCGACCGGGGCGCCGGCGAAACAATCGGACATGGCCTGCTGGTCCTCGGACAGGACATTCACGGCGTACCGGCCGGACGCCCGCACGATGGGGGTCAGGAAGCGCCGCCGGTCGAGTGCGACCATCACGAGCGGTGGATCGAGCGAGACCGAGCTCAACGCATTGACCGTGATCCCGAGCGGTCGCTCCCCGTCGAGCGCGCTCACGACGGTCACTCCGGTCACGAAATGGCCCATGACCCGACGGACGGGCTCGGACCCGATGACGTCGCCGGTCGAAGTGGTCATGCCAAGAGTCTAGGTGTCATCGGTCGTTCGTGACCCTACAATCGTTGGCATGACCGACCAGTCACGGCCGACCACTCGCGTCGAGCGCGATTCGATGGGCGAAATGGACGTGCCAGCGGAGGCGCTGTACGGCGCCTCGACCCAGCGGGCCGTTCTCAACTTCCCGATCTCGGGTTCGGGAATGCCCCCTCGTTTCCTGCGAGCCCTGGCGATGATCAAGTTGGCGGCCGCCGAGACGAATGCGGACCTCGGGTTGCTCGAACCCGAGGTTGCGGCCGCGATCGCTGCAGCCGCGGCATCGATCGCCGACGGCGACCACGACGACCAGTTCCCGATCGATATCTATCAGACCGGCTCGGGCACCTCGACGAACACGAACATGAACGAAGTCGTCGCCCATCTCGCCTCGACTCGGCTCGGAGGCGGCCGGAGGGTCCACCCGAACGACGACGTCAACCGCTGCCAGAGCTCGAACGACACGATCCCGACCGCGCTCCAGCTATCGGCCGCCGTGGCGATCGAGGACGCGCTGCTCCCCGCCCTGGACCGTCTGCACGGTGCGCTCCTGGCCAAGGCCGAAGCATTCTGGCCGGTGATCAAGACCGGGCGAACACATCTACAGGACGCCACACCAGTCCGCCTCGGTCAGGAATTCAAGGGGTACGCCGGACAGGTCGAAGCATCGATCCGGCGACTCCGCGCCGCGCAGGCGGAGTTGCTCGAGGTGCCCCTCGGTGGGACCGCGGTCGGGACCGGGATCAACGCCCACCCGGACTTCGCCGCGGAGGCCTGCGCCCGCCTCTCGGCCCTGACCGGGTTGACCGTCCACGAGACGGCCGACCATTTCCACGCCCAGGCGACGCTCGATGCCGCGATCGCGGCGCATGGCGCGATCCGAACGACGGCGCTCGGACTCTGGAAGATCGCCTCGGACGTGCGTCTGATGGGGATGGGACCTCGGGCCGGCATCGGCGAACTGGCTCTGCCAGAGACCCAGCCCGGGTCGAGCATCATGCCCGGCAAGGTGAACCCGGTCATCGTCGAGAGTCTGACGATGGTGGTCGCCCGGGTCATCGGCAACGACGCGACCGTCGCGTTCGGTCAGACGGGTAGCTTCCTCGAGCTGAACGTCATGTTGCCGGTAACGTCGGCCGCGATGCTCGAATCGATCGAGCTCCTGGGCGCCGCGACCGCCAACTTCAGCGCTCGCTGCATCGAGGGCCTGACGGCCACCGACCGGGGCCCGCAACTCGTCGAGCAGGGACTGATGCTCGCCACCGCGCTGGCCCCATCGATCGGGTACGACGAGGCGGCGACGTTGGCCAAGAATGCGCTCAAGTCCGGTCGCACGATCCGCGAGCTGGCGCTCGAGCGAGGGATGGACGCTGCCGAGGTCGACCGCTTGCTCGACCCAGCGGCCATGACCGAACCGGGGATCGGCGGGAAGCCGGCCGGTTAGCCGTGCGACCAGTCGCGTGCCGCCCGCCGCGTGCCGCCC
>SPCO01000235.1 GCA_004525275.1 Thermomicrobiales bacterium
CAAAGGCCGACCGGATCGTCCGGCGGCTAGAACGTAGCTCGACGCACACACTCGGACTCCTCTCACGACTGACGCGAGAAACCCGACGGGGTCGCGTTGGCTACCGAGAGGAGTTTTCGTTTTCGTGTACAACGACAAGAACCTGACCTGCGCGGATTGCTCGCAAGAGTTCGTCTTTACCGCATCCGAGCAGGATTTCTATTCGCAGCGTGGCTTCACCGAGCCGCGTCGCTGCCCATCGTGCCGAGCCAGCCGCAAGGCAGCTCGCAACGCTGAGGGTGGCGGCTCGTACAGTTCCGGTGGCGGCTACAGCTCCGGCGGCGGCTATTCGAGCGGCGCCGGCAGCTACGGCGGTAGCTCTGGTGGTGGCTACGATCGCGGTCCCCGCGAGATGTTCAGCGCCACCTGCTCATCGTGCGGCAAGGAGGCCTCGGTCCCCTTCCGTCCGACCAGCGGCAAGCCGGTTTACTGCAGCGATTGTTTCCGCAGCCAGCGCGGCGACTGATCTAGTCCTCTCGGTGCGGGTCGATCAACGACCCGCCGAACCAGCGTAGAACCCCGACCCGGGCCGTCAGTCGACCCGGGTCGTTCGATTCCGCGGAGGCGGCCCGCTACCATACGAGGATCGACACTCGACTGATACCAGGGCCGGACCCCGACGAGGGTGCTCCATGGTTCGAGGCCTCGATCGCGGAGCTCGGTAAGCAGATGGCGTCAGGCGATCTGAGCAGCGTCGGCCTGACCGAGTCGTACCTGAGACGGATCGCCCGCCTGGACCCGACCCTCCACGCCGTCATCGAGACGAACCCCGACGCCCTCGCGATCGCCCGTCGCCGCGACGCTGAGCGGGCCGCAGGGCGTGTCCGTGGACCACTCCATGGCGTTCCCGTCCTGGTCAAGGACAATATCGCCACCAACGACGCGATGGAAACGACCGCTGGGTCGCTCGCTCTCGTCGGTAGTCGCGTCCCACGTGATGCCCGGATCGTCTCCCGGCTGCGCACGGCCGGTGCGGTCATCCTGGGCAAGGCGAACCTGTCCGAATGGGCCAACTTCCGCGGTATCCCACCGACGACGCTCGCCGACAGCGGCTTCCATCTCAACGGGTGGAGCGCTCGCGGCGGGTTCACCCGCAATCCGTATGACCTGACCCTCGATCCCTGTGGGTCCAGTTCCGGCTCGGCCGTCGCCGTCGCGGCCAACCTGTGTGCCGTCGCCATCGGCACCGAGACTGACGGCTCGATCGTGTGTCCCGCCGGCAGCAACGCCGTGGTCGGTCTGAAGCCGACAGTCGGGCTCGTCGCCCAGGACGGGATCGTCCCGATCTCGCATAGCCAGGACACGGCCGGACCGATGGGCCGGACCGTGACTGATGTCGCCATCGCGCTCAACGTGCTGCGTTCGCCGTTCGGGACCGTGCTCGGTCATCGACTGCCTCGAGACTATCGAGCGGTCCTCCGCCGGGGCGCGCTGCGCGGCGCCAGGATCGGGGTCGACCGACGTGCGTTCATCGGCGACGCTTCGGCCGACGCCGGCCTGAACGCCATCGCCGAACGCGCATTCGAGCACATGGCGTCGCTCGGAGCGATCCTCGTCGATCCGGTCGAGCTGCCCGAGTCGAAAGCGTTCGAGGACGACGAGATGACGGTGCTGCTCACTGAGTTCAAGGCCGACCTGGCGTCCTATCTGGGCGGCCTTGCTCGAACTTCGATGCGCACACTGGCCGACCTGATCGCATTCAACGATGCGACCTGCGAGCAGGAATTGCGCTATTTCGGCCAGGAGCTGTTCCACGTCGCTGAAGCGACGTCCGGCCTACTCGACCCAGCCTACGTCGGGGCCCGGGCGCGCTGCCTGGAGGTGACCCGGACGAAGGGGATCGATCGCATCCTCGCGGAAGGGCGACTGGATGCCATCGTCGGCCCCGCTTACGGCGATTCGTCCGGCCCGGCCGTGTCCGGATATCCGAACATCTCGGTGCCGACCGGCGTGACTCCGGACGGTCGCCCTGGTGGCGTCTGGCTGTCGGCTGGATTCCTTTCCGAGCCGGCCCTGCTTGCCTTCGCGTTCGACCTCGAGTCGGCCGTCGGTGGCCGACCCAGGCCCACATACCTGGGAGCCATCCCTCCCG
>SPCO01000041.1 GCA_004525275.1 Thermomicrobiales bacterium
ATCCCGCCCCGGGCGACTTCGAAGACCGCGGTGTCGACGGTCGGGTTCTGGAGCACCATCTGGGCCGACTTCGGCCCGGACATGTCGCCCCGCTTGATCAGCCGGCCGTCGACGACGATGCCGTCCGTGGAGGTCATCCCGACCCGTCGGCCCATGAGCTTGAGGATGTGGGCGATCATCCGGACGGTCGTCGTTTTGCCGTTCGTGCCGGTCACCGCGATGATCGGGATCCGGGCAGACGAGCCCGATGGGAAGAGCGAATCGATGACCGGTCGCGCCACATATTGCGGCTCACCCTCGGTCGGGTGCGTGTGCATCCGGAAGCCGGGCGCGGCATTGACCTCCACGATCGCGCCACCGGTCTCGCGAACCGGGCTGGTGATGTCCGGACAGATGAAGTCGATGCCTGCGACATCGAGCCCGACGATCCGAGCGGCGGTCTCGGCGATCTCGACATTGTCCGGATGCGCTTCGATTGTCCGATCGATGGACGTGCCACCGGTCGACATGTTGCCGGTCAGTGCGAGCTTGAGCCAGGTCCCATCCGGGGGGATGTCGTGGGGCTTGAAGCCCTGGGCGGAGAGGAGTTCCTCGGCCGCCTCGTCGAGCCTGATGCGGGTCAGGACCTTCTCGTGGCCGATGCCGCGCCGCGGATCGCTGTTGGCGATATCCACGAGCTCTCGGACCGTGTGCTCGCCGTCGCCGGTCACCGAGGCTGGGACCCGCTCGGCGATGGCGGCCATCTTGCCGCCGATGACCAGGCAGCGGTAGTCGTTGCCCGCGACGTAGGACTCGACGATCACGTCGCCCCCCCGGCTCTGGGCGAGCGCCCCGTGGAAGGCGGCCCGAACGGCATCCTCGGATCGCAGGTCGAGGTGGACCCCACGTCCGTGGTTGCCGTCGAGGGGCTTGACGACGCATGGGAAGCCCAACCGGCGGGCAACGTCGACTGCGCCATCCTCCGAGGTGACCACGTCGGCGCGCGGGACAGGCAAGCCGGCCGAATCGAGCAGCCGATTGGTCAGGCTCTTGTCCGAGGCGACGTCCACGCCGATGGCCGAGGTCTGTGACGTCATCGTTGCCCGGATTCGCTCCTGATGCACGCCATGACCGAACTGCACGAGCGAATGGCGATCGAGGCGGAAGAACGGGATATCCCGGCTGACCGCTTCGTCGATGAGCGCCTGGGTGGATGGCCCGAACGCCTGGCGCTCGGCCACCCGGATGAGTCCCTCCAACTCCGAGGCGAAATCGAAGAAGACCGCTGGGTCGTCGGGCGCGACGAGGTGGTTGACGAGCGCGATGGCCATCCGGCCAGCCTCCAGCCCGACGGTCTCCTCCCGATACTCGAAGATGCAGTTGTACTGGCCGACCGGACCAGCGGCTCGGGTCTTGCCGTGTCGGACGTCGGTCCCGGCCAGGTTCTGGAACTCGAGCGCGACGTGCTCGGCGATGTGGGCGGCCCAGGTTCCCTCGCGAAGGCGGGTCACGAACCCGCCTCGGCGACCGAGCGAGCAGGCATGATCCTCCAGGGTCGGGAGGAGCGCGATCAGGGCCTCTGTGAAGTCCGGCAGCAGATTCGACGGGTACTGCTCCAGCACGCCGAGATCCACCAGCAGCCGGATGACCGGCTCGCGCGCCCAGTAATTGGGTCCACGAAGGACGCGAGTCTCGAGGATCCGGAGCGTCGGTGCCGCGGCAGTCGATGGCGTGGGTTTGGCCCGCTTTGACCGCTTCGCGCGGGTAGCCGACGGGGTACCAGCCACGGTGTCAGCCACGGGACTCCTCCTCTGTCGGGCGGTCCGGGACCGACCGTTCTCGTTAGCTTGAGGCGGCCTCGCCACCCGGCAACGCATGCAGGCTGGGCGTGACCACTCGCGCCCGATGTCGCAGATCAAAACGGTAGCCGGACGGCATCGAATGCAGGACGACGCCGCTGATCATCAACGGCCGGTGACCATGGACCTCCCAGGCATCGGTCTCCGAGCGAGAACCGTCGACGACCGTGATGGAGCCCCGTCCGATGACCTCCATGATGTGATCCGGCCCGACCACCCCGGCGGTGTCTTCGTCGACACCCAGCCCGAGCAGGCTCGGGTTCTGGGCGATGAGACTGAGCAGCCGGCCGAGGCGGTTTCTCTGCTGGAAATGCTGATCGATGATGACCCCCGGGAGCACCCCGAGGCCGGCCGCGATCTGGGCCATCCGGTGTTTCGTGGTTGCCCCAGATGCCCCAAAGGCGATCATGTGGCTGGACATGGCCGATGCCCCGGCCGACGTACCGGCCACGACGGCACCGTCCTGGAACCGATCCAGGACGGCGTCGGCCAGGCGCGTTCCACCGATCGTCGACGACAGCCGGAGCTGATTGCCGCCCGTCAGGAACACGCCGGTCGTGTCGTGGATCGACGCGACCGTGGCTTCGTCGTTCGCCTGCGGCCGGGTAACGGCATGGATGGGTCGAACCCGGGTGACACCCAGCTCACCGAAGACGGCTCGGTATCGTTCACCGGCCTCGAGGCCGAGTGACGAGGCGGTGCTGATGACGGCGATGGTCGCATTCTCGCCACCAGCGAGCTCGACGAATCGGCTCAGGATGAGGCGGTCGCGGACCTTGTCTTCAGCACCGCCGATGATGATGACGGTTCCATCGGCCATGTTCGGCGGAGTATAGCCGGGCAACCGACTCGACTACGCGTGCGAGAATGCCAACTGCCATGAGCACCCCCGTGCCGCCCG
Organism: Thermomicrobiales bacterium; assembly: GCA_004525275.1. Classification (GTDB taxonomy): domain Bacteria; phylum Chloroflexota; class Limnocylindria; order Limnocylindrales; family CSP1-4; genus SPCO01. Next base: position 2,740 of record SPCO01000041.1, read on the forward strand.
ATGGTCTGCAACCCGGGAATGGCCTGCAGCCCGTCCCGGGCAGCGCGCGAGGCCGCGGTCGCATCGTCGTGGATCTGTCCGACATGATCGATCGCGGAACACGTCGGCGAGCCGGGGTCTTTCGACGGGCCCTGCGACGCGAGCTGTCGCGCCTGCACGAGCCGCGGCGCATCGTCGCGATCGTGCTATTGAGCCTCACGTTTGCGATCGTCCTCTCCGGCCTGCTGGCCCGGGGCGAGGCGGGTGGGGCCGATACAAGGGCGTACTGGGCGGGCGCCCGACTCTGGTTGAACGGTGGCGATCCCTACCACCCGGTCGGCCCCTTCCTGCCGTACGTCTACGCGCCCTGGATGTTGCCGATCTTCGCGCCCTGGGCGATCCTCCCGTGGGACGTCGCATGGTTCATGTGGCGGGTCGGGACCATCCTGTTCCTCCTTTGGACGATCCATTGGGCCTATCGACGGCGACCGCTGACGACGGCCGTGATCGTCGCCGCCCTGGCCTTCCCATTCGGAGCCAACCTCGACACGGGGAACATCAATCTTCAGCTCACGTTGATGCTCTGGGCGGCCCAGTTCACCGGCCCCCGCCTCGGGGGTCTCCTGTGGGCGCTGGCAACATGGATCAAGTGGGTCCCGGCCGTGTTCTGGGTGATCCTGCCCCACGGCGCGAAACGCTGGGGGCTCTTCTGGCTCGCCGTCTCGGTCGGCCTGAGCCTCCTGACCTTGCCGCTGACGATCATCCAGTTGCAGGCACTCTTTGGCTTCGGGGCGCGGCCGATCCGACTCGACTTTCTGGTCTACCTGTGGGCGACCGTGCCGTGGTTCTATCGCAAGGACGATCCCTTCGACTTCCTGCGACCTGCGACCTGGCGCACCTGGCTGGCGGCGGCGAGCGCCCGCGTTCGGGCGGTGCGCGCCTAGGTAGTCGGCACCGGAGTGGGGACCAGCGAGTAATCCTCACGCCGCCGTTCGTCGACCGGCCGAAGCAGGATCGCGCCGAAACCCATCAGGACGACCGCCATCCAGAGTGCGGCTCGGGGGCCAGACCCATCGAGACCGGGCCCGCCGACGACATCCATCAGCGTCCCGCCGACGGCGATGGCCAGCACGCCAGCCGAAGCCGTGGCCACGTTCGACAAACCCATGTAGCGGCCGGAGGAGGCCTTGGGGATGATGTCGGTCATGAGTGCCCAGTCGACGGCGAGAAACGTCCCGGCCGAGATCCCGTAGAGCAACGCGCCAAGGAAGGCCAGTGGCAGGTTCGGCGCCGCCGCGACGAGGGCGAGCCCGAGCGCACCGATCGCACAACTCGTCCAGATGACTCGCTTGCGACCGACCCGATCCGAGATTCGTGCGGCGGGCACGACCGACGCGACGGTCCCGAGGGCGACGAGCCCGACCAGCGGGATGAACACGAGGCCGGTGTCCTGCTCGCTCAAGCCCATCGTCCGCGCGAGGTAGAAGACCGCGAGGCTCGTCAGCACGGAACCGCCCATCAAGATCGCGAGGCGGGAAGCTACCAGCCACAGAAAGCTTCGTTCACGGAGGATATCGGTACCCCACGCCTCAGCCGCGATCGCACGCCATGGCCGACCGCCGCGCGATTTCGGGGCCGGCCCCTCCCGGACGCGGAGGACGACTGAGAGCATCGTGGCGAGCTCGAGTACGCCGAGGGCAACGAGTCCGAGTTCGTACTGGTGGAGCGCGACCGCGATCGCAGCGATGGTATAGCCGGACACGACGCCGAGCACCTGCATGAGGCCGACAAGGGCACTGGCAGTGCCGACCTGTGGGGCCGGCACGAGGTCCGGGACATAGCCCTGGAATGGACCTTGGGCAAAGTTCGAGCTGAACTGGAGGAGGGCGATAAACGCCGCGATCGCGATCAACGAGTTGCTCGACGCGATCCCGATGAGGAAGACGACGTCGAGGACCGAACCGATGAAGATGTACGGCTTCCTGCGACCCCAGCGCGAGATCGTGTAATCCGAGATGGAGCCGATGGTCGGCTGCACGATGACCGCGATGATCGCGCCGCTGATGGAGACGAGGAACAGGGCACGCCCCGCATCCGCCTTTTCGACGAGGCCGGTGAATTCCAGCCTGCCGGCCATGATGAAGCTGAGGCCCGCGAAGATCGACGACAGGCCGAGCCAGTAGAGGGACATCCGGACGAGCTCGCGGTTCGGCAGCCGGCCCGTCGGGCGACCGCTCCCGCCGTCGACCTCGAGCGAGTCTTTGATCTGCTCGGACATCAGCTGCTCCTGGCGTGATGGATGCTACGCGGTAGACGCCCATCCTGCGACCTTGTTACGGCACCGATCGGCAGAGCGGGCACCGATACGTCGTCCGGGGCAGGGCGATCGAGGGAGGCATGTCCCCCGAGCCATCACCGGCGCTGGGCGCGAAGCACAAGACCTCGATATCCGGCAACGAACCCCGCCTCGAGCAAATGCGCCCGGAAACCCGAGACGGCGATGTCCTCGCCATCGACCTTGCGGACGACGATCTCGCGCTGTCGGCCGTTCTCGACGATGGTGGCAAGTGACCGCGCCGCGGCGATCGCGGTGGCGGGCTCATCTGCAGCTGGGAGCGTCTGGATGGTGGCTCCGCCACGCTCGAGATAGAGCGCCGCGATGCCGTCGATGAGCACGACATAGGCGCCAGCCGCGCGCTGGAGCGGTCGGCGGTCGGACTCGCCGCGACGAGGCCAGGGAAGCGCGGCACCATAGGGGTTCGCCGGATCGGATGCGGCCAGGAGGTGAACCTGGCCCGATGCGACCGGGTCGGCAGGCTCGCGGGCGGCCCGAAGTCGATCCAGCGCGCCGGCCATGGCGAATTGAGCGGCGCCCAGGCCCTCCACGAAATAGCCGCGCCGGATCCGCCCGGCATCCTCCATGGCGCGCAGGACCGGATAGACGGCCGCGAACCCGCCGGTCGTTCCCTCCGTGGCGACCGCCTCCCGGGTCAGGATGCCGTGTCGCTCCAGCAGCGAGAGGCTTTGGGCATGCAATCGCTCCGTAGCGTTGCCCGCGGCCGCGCCCCCCGCTGCCTCCGGCATGACCATCGACCAACGTCCCGCGGCCTCCGGCGGGCCGAGTGCGGTCAGGCGACCTGGACGGCCGCCGCGCGGCGACGATCGACTTCCGGGCCGCTTCCAACGCAATGCCCGCAGTGGCGCGAAGGTGTCGTTGGTCACCTCGCCGGCCCAGACCAGATCCCACAGCGCGTCGAGCACCTCACTGTCCGAATGGCCGCGCGCCGCCGCGAACAGTTCTCGATAGAACGAGGCACCGCGTCCGGCGAGGTGCTCGCGGATCGCTACATGACCTGGCCCCGCGGGCGACTCGACCCCATCCGGTAGACCAAGCGGTCGCAGGATCTCGCGACCCGGTCGAACGAGCACGATCCGCCCATCGTCGCGGCCCAGGCTCCCCCGCCCCACCCACGCGACCTCCCCGAGAGCGCCCAACTCATCGAGCAACCGCGGCTGATACCCGGGGATCCGGGCCGGCAGGACATCGCGCTCCAGGACCGATGCGGGGATCGGCAGGCCTGCCAGCTGGTCGACGACTTCGGCCAGTCGCTCGAGTGCGCCCGTGCCTCGCAGCGTCGGACGATCCGTGCCGATCGGCGCCAGCCCCTGCCATTCCGGAAGGAATCTGGCCAGTGCGACCGGGTCGACCGGCTCGACCTCGCGCCGGAGACGCGCCAGCGAGCGTCGGCGGAGCAGTCGAAGGACCTCTGGATCGCTCCACTCGCGCTCTGCCCCGCCGGGTCGGAACTCGCCACGCAACAGCGATCCGGCCGCCAGGAGCCGCTCAAGGCCGTCGCCGACGATCCCGGCGGGGAGGCCCCAGCGACGGCTCGGTTCAGGCGTCAGGAATGGACCGTGCGTCCGCGCGAAGCGGGCAAGTAGTCCGTCAAGCGCACCCAGGGCCGGTCCAAGGAACGCTGCCGGGATCCCGACCGGCGGGGCGATCCCGACCCCGTCCCGGTAGCGTGCCACGTCCTCGACGGCGATCCACCGATCCTCGCCGGCGATCCGAGTTCGTACGGCGCGCCGTGCCGCGGCCAGGTCGGCCAGCCAGGGGCCGGCCGCCGTCTCGCCGCCTTCCACCCTCGCGGCGACTTCGGCGCTCGAAAGGTCACCGAGGCGACGGAGGAGGTCATGGACGCCATCGGCGGTCGTCGCGTGTCGATCCTCGGTCAGCGCCTGGAGCGAGAGCTCGAGGGCGGCCAGCGCGTCCGGATCCAGCAGTTCGCGCAGTTCCTCCTGGCCCAGCAACTCTCGAAGGAGGTCGCGGTCGAGCGTCAGAGCACCGGCACGGCGCTCCGCAAGCGGGGTATCCCCGTCGTACATGTAGGCCGCGACGTAGTCGAACATGAGACTTGAAGCGAACGGCGACGCTTGGGCGGTCTCGATGGCGTGGATGTCGATCTCGCGACTTGCGACCCCGCTCATGACCTCGCGCAAACCCGGCAGATCGAACACGTCCGACAGGCACTCGCGGTACGTCTCGACGAGGATCGGGAACGAGCCGTAGCGGGACGCCACGGCCAGCAGGTCGGCCGCGCGTTGGCGCTGCTGCCAGAGAGGCGTCCTCGTCCCTGGTCGACGCCTGGGCAGGAGGAGCGCGCGTGCGGCGTTCTCGCGGAACCGACTGGCGAACAAGGCTGAGGTCGCCAGCTGGCCGACGACCAGGTCCTCCACTTCGTCGGCTTCAGGAAAGAGAAGCGCCTCGATCCCGTCGAGGGGGGCGTCGCCCTCGGGCAGCCGGATGGCGATCCCGTCGTCAGACCAGATCGTCTGGACCTCCAGCCCAAGTCGCTCCCCGATCCTGGCCTCGAGCGCCAGCGACCACGGAGCATGGACGCGACCGCCGAATGGAGTCAGCAGGCACAACCGCCAGTCGCCCAGCTCGTCGCGGAAGCGCTCCACGACGATGCGCCGGTCCGTCGGCAGAACGCTCGTGACCGCACGCTCGTCCTCCAGGTAGCTGAGCAGATTCTCGGCGGCCCGTTCATCGAGATCGTGGCTATCGCGCAGTCGCTCGGCCGCTGCCCGGCGGCCCTTGGCCCCGCGGGCGAGGTCCGCCTCCAGCTCGCGAACGAAGGCGCCCATGGCTCGACCGAGCTCCATCGGCCGACCAACGGCGTCGCCATGCCAGAACGGCAGTTTGCCCGGTACCCCGGGGGCCGGGCTGACCGTGACCCGGTCGTGACTGATCTCCTCGACCCGCCAGCTGCTTGCGCCCAGCACGATGACGTCGCCGTGCATCCCGGCGCGAAGCTCGTAGACCATCTCCTCGTCGAGCTCCCCGACGCGCCGACCGGGCGTCCCGGCCTCACCGACCATGAAGACACCGAACAGACCGCGATCGGGGATCGTCCCGCCACTGGTCACTGCGACCACTCGGGCGTCGCGCCGGCCTTCGACTCGGTCCGTCACTCGATCCCAGACCACCCTGGGCTTCAGTTCGGCGAATTCGTCGGACGGGTATGCGCCGGCCAGCATCGCAAGGACGCCTTCGAGGACCTCGCGGGTCAGCGTCTCGTACGGCGCCGCCCGGTTCACGACGGTCAGGAGATCGTCCACGGACCAGACATCCATGACCGTCATCGCCACGAGCTGCTGGGCGAGAACGTCCAGGGGGTTGCGGGGCAGCTGGGTCGACTCGATGGCGCCTTCGTGCATCCGGCGGGTCACGATCGCGCATTCGAGCAGGTCTCCGCGGTACTTCGGGAAGATCACGCCCTTGCTGGGCGCCCCGACCTGGTGGCCGGCCCGACCGACACGCTGGAGACCGCGGGCGACGCTGGTCGGGCTCTCGACCTGGATGACGAGGTCGACCGCGCCCATGTCGATGCCGAGCTCAAGGCTGGAGGTGGCCACGATGGCTGGCAGGCGGCCGTCCTTGAGGCCCTCCTCGATCTCGAGCCGCTGCTCCCGGGCGATGCTGCCGTGGTGGGCCCGGACGAGCTCCTCACCCGCGAGCTCGTTGAGCCGCTGGGCAAGCCGCTCCGACAGCCGTCGGCTATTCGTGAAGACGATCGTGCTGCGGTGGCTCCGGATGAGCTCGAGGATGCGCGGATGGATGGATGGCCAGATGCTCGTCCGGGCGTCGGGGCTGATCGCCGGACCGCCCGCCTGTTCGTCGGGCGGCAGGATCTGGCCCATCGACGACATGTCGTCGACCGGAACGATGACCTGGAGGTCGAGCGGCTTTCGCGAACCGGCATCGACGATCTCGACCTCCCGATCGGGGCCGATCCCGCCGAGGAAACGGGCGATCGTGTCGAGTGGCCGTTGCGTCGCGGAAAGACCGATCCGCTGGGTCGGCTTCAGGCCATCGGCGCGCAGGGCATCGAGCCGCTCCAGGCTCAGCGCGAGATGGGCTCCGCGCTTCGATCCCGCGATCGCGTGGACTTCGTCGACGATCACGTACTCGACGGCGCGAAGCACCTCGCGGGCCGCGCTGGTGAGCATCAGGTAGAGCGACTCGGGGGTGGTGATCAAGATGTCCGGCGGGCGCCGGGCGATCTGGCGGCGGTCCTCGGTCGGTGTGTCGCCAGTCCGGCTCGCCACCGAGACCGCGGGCGGCGGATCGCCGAGCCGCGCGGCCGCCAGGGCGATCCCGGTCAGCGGGGCCCTGAGATTGCGTTCGATGTCGTAGGTCAGCGCCTTGAGTGGCGAAATGTACAAGACCCGGACCGCGCCCGGATGCTCGCGGGTCGGTGTCGGACTGGGATCCGTAGCCAGACGATCGAGACACCACAGGAACGCCGCAAGCGTCTTGCCACTCCCGGTCGGAGCATGGATGAGCGTGTGGCGGCCGCCCGAGATGGCGGCCCAACCGAGGGCCTGGGCGTCGGTCGGCGCCTCGAAACTCGAGCTGAACCAGTCGCGGACGGCCGGCGAGAACGGGGCGAGTGGGTCGGAT